>DAIODL010000014.1:0-17082 GCA_036746815.1 Desulfobulbus sp. | reverse complement strand
GACAGTATCGAGGATGGCGAACCAGCGAGCGAGTATCTGCTTTCTGAGTGATCGCGTCCGACATGTTCACAATTCGGCAGGCGAGTGTGGAAGACCTGGAGCAGCTCGTGGAGTTGCTCCGTCTTCTTTTTGCCATTGAAGAAGATTTTTCCGCCGATGCCACAAAACAACGGCAGGGGCTGCGTCTTCTGCTGGAGAGTGAGCGCGGGCAGATTCTGGTGGCCGTCGCAGACGGGCGGATTTCAGGGATGTGCACTGCGCAGCTGGTCATATCCACTGCCGAGGGCGCTCCATCTGCCTGGGTGGAAGATATGGTCATCCTTCCGGAATATCGGGGCCAGGGTATTGGCCGAGCCCTTCTGGCGGCAATAGCGGAGTGGGCGTCCAGTCAGGGTGCTACCCGCATGCAGTTGATTGCCGATAAAAACAATGAGCCCGCTTTAGGTTATTACCGACATCTGAACTGGCAGGAAACAGCGTTGGTGTGTTGGCGTCAGCACATAAAAAAATGAGTGCAGCAATGGGCGCGATGTTCATTGGTTGCGAACAGGGAGTGCATCATGGCGAAGGGACCGGGACCGGCGCTCGTCGGCTTTGCCGATATACGTACGGAGGCTATTGAGGACTGGCAGGAATACCAGAAAGAGGGTGAACAGTTTCTGCGTCTGGCGGAGAATGCCTTTAAGCACGACAATCAGGCGTTCAGCATGGACATCTTATATAATCTCATTGCCATGGGCATTGAAAAGGTGGTGATGAGCTCGCTGATGCAGATTGGCCGCCTTCCGTATAATCACACTATGCGCGATCTGGCTGACGCGCTGGAACAGTGGCTTCCTGCGGGTATCAGGGATCTGGGGGATCCGATCCGCCATCTGGACACGTATCAGGACATCTGTGATCCCTACGCATGCACTATCAAGATACCGACAAAAGACGAAATTCAAGGTATGCTTCAACTTGCTTGTCAACTGGAGAAGCAGTTACAGGCAGTACGCCCACATGACATTTGAAACATAAGGCATAAAAAAAAGAGACCGGGAAATCGGTCTCTTTTTTTTATGCCTGCAAAATGCCCCGGAATAAACAGATCAACGCTTGGCTGGATGGTACCCGGGATGCACGGCTTTCTCTGGTTTAACTGTCTCTTTGGCCTGTTTGGCAGTCTCTGGGGCCTGTTTCCACATTCCTTTCTGTGTTGCCCGTGCTGCTGCCTCCATTTTTTCCCAGGTCGCGCAAAACGACTGCGTACACCTCTTTTTGTCCACCCAGGCCTGACCGTTGAGGATCATCAATTCATTAATATTGTCACGGTCCAGGGAAAGCGTTCCAGTGAGGCTATATTTGCGAGGTTTGCCAATGGGAGTGATGTCAATTGTTTCATCCTTGATAAAGGATGAGAGATAACTACGGGACTGTTTGCCGAATTTATTTTTCAGCTTAGGGACATCAATACCGTACAGGGTGACACGTATATGCCTTCCTTTTGCGGTACGTATCGTGATATTTTTCCCATCGGCAACAGAGATAACCTTACCCGCCTCAACAGTCTTGCCCGTATCGGCAAGTGCAGGAGTGACCAGCAACAGCATCAGAAAAAGAGAAAAGAGAAAACGCTTCATAGCCAGCTCAAAATTTTACAGGAAACGTTGACAACATATACCGGCGATACTTACCCGATTTATGGAAGAAAGACCTAGTGAAAAATACACGTGCCTGAGGAAAAATGTATTAGCCTTGTTGTGCTGAAAAGCTGTGCAGTCAGGCATCAGCAGAGAAGACTGCTGCGGCGAGAGCAAAAAAGCGTTTGTCATGCTAGCCGCAGGCACACCTTGCCTGAACCCAGAAAAATAAATCGGAAAAGATATATGCAATCATCTGTTTCGTCACCTTTTGTTTTGCAGATTCACGGAGATCTTGCAGAGAAATATAATGATATATATACGCCGCAGGTGCTGGATGCGCTCCAGTTCATGGCCCGTTTTAATGAGCCGCAGAAACAGCTTATGCAAAAACGGCTGTACCGGTGGGAAGCTCGTATACAAGGACATCAGCCTATCACCTTTCTGCCGGAGGATGGGCTGATAGCAGGGACGAGTATACGGGTACAGGATGCCCGTGACGGTAAGTTTGCAGGCTCGGAGATTCCGCACGATCTCAAGCGCCAGTGGATTCAGGGCACCGGTCCTGCGGCCAAGCCCAATGCACCGGTGACCGCCAGCCTGCGCAATGTCGCCTATGCGCTTCTCTCCGGGGCCGACGGCTGGATGTTTGATGGTGAGGACGCCCTGGGGCAGGTCACCACCATGTCGCTGGACAATCAGCGCAGCCTGAAGCTGGCCATTGCCCGCGACCCTCTGTTTTTAGATGTAGCGGAACAGGTGAGCGGCGAGATGAACACATGGGCCAGAGGCTTTCTCGGTTATGACATCATCGAGGATGGGCGCCAGCAGCTCTCCCGCACCACAACCATCTTCCGTGCCCGCGGCCTGCACCTGGACGACCGGCACATCCGGGTAAACGGGCAATCCTTGTCCGCCTCTATCGCGGATCTGACCCTGTACGTGGTGCTTAATCACGCGGCGCTTAAGGAGGCCGGAGCGTCAATCGTTCTGTACCTGCCCAAG
This sequence comes from Desulfobulbus sp., assembly GCA_036746815.1. Classification (GTDB taxonomy): domain Bacteria; phylum Desulfobacterota; class Desulfobulbia; order Desulfobulbales; family Desulfobulbaceae; genus Desulfobulbus. The sequence goes on along the minus strand of DAIODL010000014.1, from coordinate 14,455 downwards.
ATTCAGACTGCCGAGGAGGCTGCCTTCTGGAGTACACTGCTCACAGGACTGGAGGAGTATCTCAAGCTGCCCGTCGGTACCATCAAGGTGTACGTACTGGTGGAGCAACTGGAGGCCACCTTCCAGCTTATGGAAATTCGCGCGGCGCTGGGGCTGCATTTTGTGGGCTATAATACGGGCCGCTGGGATTACATCAACAGCGTGGCTGATGCCAACTGCTGGGACGCGCAGTTCATCAATCCCAACATCGACGCCATCACCATGACCTACGGTTACATGCGCTATTACGAGGACCGGGTGCGGCGGGCGGTAAACACGCCGGACGCAAACGGGAATTTCGCGCTCTGGCAGGGCGGCATGGAGCCGAATATTCCGATGGGTTCACAGCGTGGTGTGGACGCCAGCATGGAAAAGGCGCGGGCAGGAGCGGTGCGTGAACAGCGGGAAGGGGCCAGTGGCAAATGGGTGGCACACTGGAAAATGGTGCACATCATCCGGCCGATCTGGGAAGCTGTGGGCGAGGATAACCAGCTGGGGCGTCCGTTTCCGCCGCTTGGGTATAACGCGGGAGATGCCGCCCATCTCACCCTGCTGGAACCGGCGCCCCGCACCATTGAAGGCGCGCGCAATCTGTTGAGCGTGGCTCTGCAGTATGGCAATGCCTTTGGTCAGGGTATGCAGGCGGCGGCGCTCAAATCAGCCGATGCCTTTGGCAATGAGGATATTCTCTATCTGATGGAAGATATGGCCACCGGTGAAATCCGGTTGAGTATTCTCTGGGAGTGGCTGCACAAGGGGGCGGTACTCACCGTGGATGACGCAGCCGCCGGCGTCAAGACGGGTGATACGTTTACCAAAGAGCTTTTCCTGCAACTCGTTGACGAGGAATACGCCAAGCTGCTCGCGGCAGGCGACCGGGACGTGCATCCGCAGTCCAAAAAGACCACTCTGCCCATTGCCCTGGCTATTGTACGGACGTATGTACTACAAAAAGAAAAGCTGCCGTGGTATGTCGATCTCCTCAACCTTAACCTGAACAATATGGATCTGTCCCTGGCGCAGGAGCGTATTGCTCTGTATATTGACACCTTTCTGAAGCAGGGGAAACGGTTGACGGAAAACATGGATACCCGCCCCGCGGCCTGACACCGCGTGGACGTGCGTGCTGGCCATCGGACAAAGGGAACGTTCTCCATGTCGGAGCGTTTTTTGGGGTTGCCGCCTGCACCGGACGACACGCCTGAGCACGGGTACGCACTTCCAACTGGCGGCGCCCGCATTTTTTTGCTACTATAATTATTTTAAGATTTGGTGGGCTGGTCGTGCAGAACGCAGTAATAGCTGCCGGGCCCCCCCAAAAAAAAAAAGCACTTAACCCAAAAATGGATAAGTGCTTTCTATCATGGTGGGCCGTCGGAGACTCGAACTCCGGACCAATTGATTAAGAGTCAACTGCTCTACCAACTGAGCTAACGGCCCATAAGGAATATGTAGTGTAACATCGTCTGCTGGCAAAGTTTGCCCGCAACGCGAGCGCATCTAATAGCATAACCCTTGCCATGCGTCAAGAGGAAGCAGCAGGAAAAGAGCATTGACGCAGCTTCTGACACTACCCATTATTATTCGTCGTTTGCCCTTCGTCCAACTGGTTTGGACGCGGTAATGGCTGTTCCAGCGCTGCTGAAAAGTCGGCACACATGCACAATGTGTGTGCTGGTGCTCGATTTTTATTTTTTCACTCTATAACAACATAGAGGAGGATGATTTTATTTTTCATGGAAACTGTGGATCCGTCGCCGGCAAGCCCGGTGCCTTCCGACGAAGAACCCCCGAGTAAGTCGCTGCTTGAAAAAGTCAAAAACGCCTTGGGCTTTCGTGGCGCCCCCGATACCACCAAGGACCTGGAACATGAAATCCAGGAACTCCTGGAAGAGGGCGAGGAGCAGGGGCTGATTTCTGTTCATGAAGAACAGATGATCAATTCCATTTTTGATTTTCGTGAGACGATCGCCTCCGAAATTATGACGCCGTCGGCGGAAATGATCTGCGCCGACATCAACACCTCCATACCCGATTTGATTACCCTGATTAACAGGGAGGGATATACCCGTATCCCTATTTATCAGGACAATGCCGACCAGATTATTGGCATCCTGCATGCCAAGGACCTGCTGCGCATCTGTTCCCTGGGGCCGAATGCCCGGTTTGATCTTAAGGATTATCTCAATCCGGCCATCTTTGTGCCCGAGTCCAAACCCATCACCGATCTGCTGCGTGAGTTCCAGGTCAAGAAAATGCATATGGTGCTGGTGGTGGATGAGTTTGGCGGCGTCCGCGGCCTGGTTACCCTGGAAGACGTTATCGAAGAGATTGTCGGTGAAATCGACGATGAACATGACGAACAGGAGCATGAGCTGCGCGTAATTGATGAGCGCACCGTGATTGTCGACGCCAAGATCGATATCGAGGAGGTGGAAACCCATTTTAACGTGCAGCTTCCCGAAGGGCCGTATGAATCCATCGGCGGCTTCATGATCCATCGTCTGGGTAAGGTGCCGTCTGCCGGAACCCTGGTGCAGGAGAATGACCTTTCCTTTAAAGTTTTAAGTGCTGATCCCCGCCGCATTAAAAGCGTGCGCATAACCCGTAATGACACAACTTTTTCGCCGCAACCCTGATTCCTGGCTCCGCCTGCTGCCGGCGGCCTGCTGCTCCGCCGGACTGCTTGCCCTGGCCATGCCGGGGCGCGTCGGCTGGTGGCCACTTCTGTTTTTTGCTCTGGTGCCGCTGCTGCTGACGGTGATACAGGCCAGGCCGGGACGCAGTGGCCTGGCCGGTTTCGTGTTCGGAGTCGTCTACAATGTCGCCCTGATGTACTGGATCCTGATTGTCCTGGGCCGCTACGGCGGTCTTTCGCCATGGATCAGTGTGCCGGCGCTGCTGCTCCTTTCCATGTATATGGCGCTGTATCCGGCTCTGTTCTGCTGGGTGCTCAGCCACCTGGCCGGGCGTCTGCACAACTCTGGCCGCTCTCTGGCGCCGATTCTCTGGGCAGCCCCGGTGCTGTGGGTGGGGCTCGAGTATCTGCGGAGTGTGCTCTTCAGCGGTTTCCCGTGGATGGATATGGGCTACGGCCTTTTTTCCCAGCCGGAACTCATCCAGGCTGCTGATCTGGGCGGACACGCGCTTCTTTCCTTTGCGCTGGTGCTCTGCAACACCCTGATCGTGGTACTCATCGACCGGCAGTACCATCGCACCCGTAGAGTGACCTTCAGCGAGCGGCTCTGTGTGCTTGCCGGGGTGATTTTTCTGGTTTATGTGCATGGCTATTCCATGCTGCAGTCCAGACGTATTGCCCTTGTCGACAGCCGCGCCCCCCATATCCGCGTAGCCGCGGTGCAGGGTAATATTGATCAGGCAGAGAAATGGTCACCTGAAAGTAAGGCTGCCACGGTGGAGAGGTATCTTAACCTCTCCCGGCAGGCTGATGAGGCCGCACCCACACAGCTGCTTATCTGGCCGGAAACCGCACTGCCGTTTTATCCGCAGCAGGAACCGGCGTTGATGGAGCGTGTCGCGGATTTCACCCGGAATAACAGCGTTGCTCTTTTGACCGGATCCCCGCTGTTCCGCCTGGTGCCCTCGGGCAAAGCCAAGCCGGATGTGCAGTACTTTAACGGCGCCATGCTTTTTGATAGCGATGGCAAGGTCCGCGGCCAGCATGCCAAGCAGCATCTGGTGCCTTTTGGCGAGTATGTGCCCTTTCGTCGCTATCTCCCTTTTCTCGCGCCGCTGGTGGTGGATATCGGCGAGTTCTCTAAGGGTACGGAAAAGGGGCCATTGGTGCTCGGATCCATGCGGCTGGGTGTGCTGATCTGCTATGAATCGATCTTCCCGGAACTGGCCCATGCCACAGTCATCCGCGGAGCCAATCTCCTGGTGAATATCAGTAACGATGCCTGGTATGGCAACTCCAGCGCCCCGTATCAATCCTGGGCCATGGCCGTGTTCCGGGCGGTGGAGAACAAGCGTTCCCTGGTGCGGGCCGCCAATACCGGCATCAGCGGCCTGGTCCTGCCAACCGGTCAGGTGCTTGCAAAAAGTGGTCTGTTCACGGAGGCGGCTCCTGCCGCGGAGGTGCCACTCCTGGCGATGACCACCTTTTATAACCGTTATGGCTATCACTTTGGTCAGGCCTGTGCGGTGGGGATCTTGGGGCTGCTTTTGTTGGCGTTTCGTGTCTCCAGGAGGCAGAATGCGAAGGCATAAGGCTGCGTACGGGTTTTCCGTGCAAAGCCAGGCTTTCTTTCTTGAGAGTTGTGTCATTTCTGTTTAGTATAGAGCCCTTTTTGGCAGAGCAACCTGCCTGCCGTTTGTGGATAACCGGCGAGACGCCAGTGGCGGACTCGTTTCTTTTTTGTTTTTTTGAAGGAGTGCATTATGGCTGACATTCTTGAATCAGCTGAAGCAAGACAGACGCTTGATCGTCTCAAGGACAAGATGCTTGTCCTGAAGGAGCATCTTTAACTTAGATGACAAACGTGAACAGGTAGAACTGCTGGAGCGGCAGACGGTAACTCCGCATTTCTGGGATGACCAGGCGGAAGCCAAGAAAGTGCAGCGGCAGCTGGGCCAGTTGCAGGATGTTATCGGTGTCTGGGAGAAAAATTACGGCGAGATTGAAGACGCTGAAATGCTCCTGGATATGGCAAAAGAAGAGAACGACGACGCCACCTATCAGGAGGTGATCTCCGGACTGGACGATTTGAGCGGCCGTATTGATCTGGTGGAGCTGGAGTGCATGTTCACAGGTGAACATGACGCCAACAACGCCATTCTCACCATTCATGCCGGTGCCGGCGGCACCGAGGCCATGGACTGGGTGAGCATTTTGCTGCGCATGTATCTTCGGTGGGCGGAACTGAAAGGCTTCAAGGCGGATATCGTCGATTTTCTCCCCGGTGAGGAAGCGGGTGTCAAGAGTGTCACGCTCATGGTCAAGGGGAAACACGCCTATGGCTATCTGCGTTCCGAGCTGGGGATTCACCGGCTGGTGCGCATTTCTCCCTTTGATGCCAGCGGCCGGCGCCACACCTCCTTTGCCTCGGTGATGGTGCTGCCGGAGCTGGATGATGATGTGGAGATCGAAATCAACGACAAGGATATCCGCATTGATACCTTCCGAGCCAGTGGTTCCGGTGGCCAGCACGTCAACAAGACTGATTCAGCCATCCGTATCACCCACTTTCCCACCGGGATCGTGGTGCAGTGCCAGAATGAGCGCAGTCAGCACAGCAATAAGGCAACAGCCATGAAAATGCTGAAGGCGCGGTTGTATGAACGGGAGCAGGAGGAAAAACTGCGCAACCAGGAGAACCTTGAGGGAGACAAGAAGGAGATCGCCTGGGGCAGCCAGATTCGTTCCTATGTGCTGCAACCGTACCGGTTGATCAAGGATCACCGGACCAACATGGAAGAGGGCAATGTGGACGCGGTACTCGATGGGCGGCTGGATCCGTTCATCCGGGCCTACCTGTTATGGCAACATTGATGTAGGAATAGAGATGGGCTTGACAATCAGAGAGCAGCAGGAACGGCTGGAGAAACAGACTCTGTCGCCGCATGCATGCCTCAGCAGCCGCAGCCGGGGCCGTTATTTCCGTCAGGAGGAACCCTGCACCCTGCGCACCGCCTTTCAACGGGACCGGGACCGGATCATCCATTCCAAAACCTTTCGTCGGCTGAAGCACAAAACCCAGGTGTTTCTGGCTCCGGCCGGCGATCATTACCGCACCCGCCTTACTCATGTGCTGGAGGTCTCGCAGATAGCCCGCACCATGGCGGTCTGCCTGCGCCTTAACGAATATCTCACCGAGGCCATTGCCTTGGGGCATGACCTGGGCCACACACCCTTTGGCCATGCCGGCGAGTACAGCCTGAACATTCTGCATCCTAAAGGATTCAAGCACTACCAGCAGAGTCTGCGCATCGTCGATTTTCTCGAGAACGACGGCAGGGGGCTGAACCTCACCTGGGAGGTGCGCAACGGCATCCTCAAGCACTCCAAAGGCTATGGGGAAATCCTGCCGGAGGAGACCTCCGCTCTTGCCGCGACCCTGGAAGGTCAGCTGGTTCGTGTTGCAGACATCATGGCCTATGTGAATCACGACATGGACGACGCCCTGCGCGCGGACATGCTGAAACCGGGCGATCTGCCCGAGCATTTACGCAAGGTGGTAGGCGACCGTGCCTCGCAGCGCATCAACAGCATGGTGAGTGATCTCATTATGACCACGCTTGCGCATGACGATGGCAAGCTGCACCTCAGTGCGCTGATGAATGATACCATTACCGAGCTGCGTAGTTTCCTTTATGACCATGTGTATCGCAACTGCCGGGTGCACAACGAGTTTGAGAAGGCGCAGCGCATCATCCGCGATCTCTATGGATATTTTCTGGAGCACGAATTCCCTGATCATGGCCTGGCCTCCTGCTGCTGCCGGCTCGACCCGGTCAAATCCGTGGAGGAAGAACAGCAGCGCCACCGCCAGGTCTGCGACTTCATCGCCGGCATGACCGACCGCTATGCGCTTGCGCTCTACAACCAGATTTTCATGCCCAAGCCCTGGAGCATGCTCTAACTTTTTCCCTTTTTCCGCTGCCGTGGCGGCATCACGGCTCATCACCCTCTATGAACGAAACTGATTGCAAACGTCCGCGCAAATACGAGTTACCCAAAGCCTACGAATTCGCCGAGGTGGAGGAGCGCTGGTACACCCACTGGCTTGAGGAGAAAACCTTCAGCGCCCGCATGGAGCCGGGTAAGCCCTCCTTTTCCGTGGTCATCCCCCCGCCCAACGTCACCGGTGTACTCCATATCGGCCATGCCCTGAACAATACCCTGCAGGATATTCTGGTCCGTTACCACCGCATGCGGGGCGATAACACCCTGTGGGTGCCCGGCACCGACCACGCGGGCATCGCCACGCAGAACGTGGTGGAGCGGCAGCTGGCCAAGGAACATTTGACGCGCCACGATCTGGGCCGGGAAAAGTTTATCGAGCGGGTATGGTCCTGGCGTACGGAAAAAGGCGGCACCATCATCAAGCAGCTCAAGCGCATGGGTGCCTCCTGTGACTGGGACCGCGAGCGGTTCACCATGGACGAGGGGCTTTCCCAGGCGGTGCGTGAGGTTTTTGTGCGCCTCTACAAGGAGGGGCTCATTTACAAGGGCGACTATATCGTCAACTGGTGCCCGCGCTGCCATACCGCCCTGGCCGATGACGAGGTGGAGCATGATCCCACCGACGGCAAACTCTATCATGTCCGCTATCCCTATGCCGACGGCTCGGGCTCCGTGGTGGTGGCCACCACCCGGCCGGAAACCATGCTGGGCGATACTGCCGTGGCTGTGCATCCGGATGACGATCGTTATAAGCATTTGAAAGATATTGGTATCCGCCTGCCGCTCACCGACCGCGTTATTCCTGTGGTGTTTGATCAGCATGTGGAGCGCGAATTCGGCACCGGCGCCCTCAAAGTCACCCCGGCCCATGACCGCGACGATTATGAAATCGGCCTGCGTCATGATCTGCCCCGCCTCAAGGTGATGGACGATTATGGGGTGATGAACGAGGCGGCGGGCAAGTATGCAGGGCTGGACCGCTTCGCCTGCCGCAAGCAGATTGTCGAAGATCTGAAGGAACAGGGTTTTCTCGAGAAAATCGAGGATTACCAGCACGCAGTGGGCAAATGTTACCGCTGTCACACCGTCATCGAGCCCATCACCTCCAAGCAGTGGTTCGTCAGCGTGCGGCCCTTGGCCGACAAGGCGGTGGCCGCGGTGCGGGAAGGCAGAATCAAGATTTATCCCAACACCTGGGACCGCACCTTTTATGCCTGGATGGAGAACATCCGCGACTGGTGCATTTCCCGCCAGATCTGGTGGGGCCACCGCATTCCCGCCTGGACCTGCGAGTCCTGCGGCAAGATGATCGTGGAGGTGGAGGAGCCCAAGGTCTGTCCTTTCTGCGGATCAGACAGGCTGCATCAGGAAACCGACGTGCTGGACACCTGGTTCAGTTCCGCGCTCTGGCCTTTCTCCACGCTGGGATGGCCGGAAAAAACCAGAGAGCTGGCCACCTTTTACCCCACCTCGGTGCTCATCACCAGTTTCGACATCCTCTTTTTCTGGGTGGCGCGCATGATGATGATGGGGCTGCATTTCATGAACGAGGTGCCCTTTCACGACGTGTATCTGCACGCCCTGGTGCGCGACAAGTTCGGCAAGAAAATGTCCAAGTCCACCGGCAATGTCATTGATCCGCTGGTGATGATCGAGCAGTACGGCACCGATGCCTTCCGTTTCACCCTCACGGCCTTTGCCGCGCAGGGACGCGAAATCCGCATGGACGAGGAGCGTATTGAGGGCTACCGCCGCTTTATCAACAAATTGTGGAACGCGGCCCGTTTTGCCCAGATGCATATCAAAGAGATGAACCCTGGCGAAACGCGTCTCACCGACCAGCCTAAATCGCTGGCGCTTGGGCATCGCTGGATTTTGAGCCGGGTGAACGCCACCATCAGGGCAGAGCTTGAGGCCATCAAAGGCTATAACTTCAATGATATGGCTTCGGTGCTGTATCAATTTGTGTGGCATGAGTTCTGCGACTGGTATCTGGAATGGATCAAGGCGGATCTGTTCGGCGAAGAGGGCCCGGTACGCGAGCAGGCGAGGGCGGTACTTCTGACCGTGCTTGAGCAGGTGGTGAAGCTCTTGCATCCCATCACTCCCTTTGTTACCGAGGAGATCTGGAGCCAGCTGCCGGGCGAGCGCAGTTCCATCATGCTTGAGCCGTATCCGGTGGTGCGCGATGAGTGGGACGATTCCGAGGCCGACACCACCATGGGGCTGCTCATGGGGGTTATCTCCGGGCTGCGCACCATCCGTACCGAGGCTTCGGTGCATCCCAGCGCCAAGATCGAGGCACTGGTCATCTGCCCGGATGCCAGGAACCGCCGGATCCTGCACGACTTTGCCACCGGCATTCAGGGCATGGTGCGGGCGGAAACGCTCACCATTGTTGAGAGCGGCACGGTGCCCGACGACGCTGTGCACAGTTTGGTGCAGGGCGTGGAGCTGGTGGTGCCACTCAAAGGGCTTATTGATGTGGCAGGTGAACTGGCGAAACTCGCCAGGGACAAGGGTAAGATCGAGCAGGAACTGGCCCGCATTGAAGGCAAACTTGGCAATGCCAAGTTTGTGAACAACGCGCCGGAGGCTGTGGTGGCTCAGGAGCGGGCAAAGGCTGAGGATCTGCGTGCCCGTCTGGCCAAAAATCTGGAATCAACCGAACGGATGAACAAACTGCACTGATATGGACACATTTTTACTTGATCCGCTGCTCCAGAATTTTTTACGAGAAGATCTGGAGCATGGCGATATCACCACCGATGCCATTTTTGCTCCGACAGACCAGTCCGAGGCTTTTCTCATCGCCCGCCATCCCATGACCGTGGTGGGCATGGAGCGGGTGGCCGCGCGCGTTTTCCGGATTTTGGACGCGGATGTCAACGTCAGCGACGCGGCGGTGGACGGCAGCCGGGTCGAAGCCAAAACCGTGCTCCTGCGCCTGAGCGGGGCCACGCGCACCATTCTGCGCGGGGAACGGGTGGCGCTCAATCTTGTCCAACGGCTCAGCGGCATCGCTACCCTGACCAGCGCTTTCCTGGATCAGGTCAAGCACACCAAAGCCAAGATCGTGGATACCCGCAAAACCACGCCTGGCCTGCGCATGCTTGAGAAGTATGCAGTCAGCGCCGCGGGCGGCCACAACCACCGCTACTCGCTGAGTGACGGGGTGCTCATTAAGGATAACCACATCGCGGCCTGCGGCTCCATCACCGAAGCGGTCAAGCGGGTGCGTAGTCAGGTATCCCACACCATCAATGTGGAGGTGGAAACCGATACGCTTGTCCAGGTGGAGGAATGTCTGCGCTGCAAGGTGGGTGCGATTCTCCTGGACAACATGGATCTCGCCACCATGCGCGAAGCCATCAGGTTAATCGACGGCCGGGCCATCATCGAGGCATCGGGCGGAGTGAATCTGGACACGGTGCGCGGCATTGCCGAAACCGGGGTGGATATTATCTCTGTGGGTGCGCTCACCCATTCGGCGAAGTCCTGCGATATCGGCTTGGACTGGCGCGGTTAACCCCTTCTGCATCTGGTGGCGGTATGCAGAAAAGGCTTTTTCTGGCCCTGGACCCGTCGGGAGAGGCGTGCGCACAGTTGCGCCAGCTCTGTTGCGGCCTACCGGGCGCCCGCTGGAACGAGTCCACACAATTTCACCTCACCCTGGTGTTCATCGGCGAGGTGGAGGGCAGCGTCTTTCTTGATATCCGTGATGACCTCGCCAGTATCACCGCCACGGGATTTACCCTCCAGTTCCAGGGCGTGGGCTTTTTTCCGCCCCGCGGCGAACCACGGGTACTCTGGGCGGGGTTAACGCCCTGTCCTGCGCTTAATCAGTTGCAGCGCAAATTGCGCACCCGTCTTGTGCAGATGGGGGTGCAGCTTGAAAACCGCAAATTCAGCCCCCATCTCACGCTGGCCCGCCTGCGCAGTACGCCGCCTGAAAAGGTAGGCAGATTTCTGGCAGCCCATGCCCTTTTCAAAAGCGTCCCTTTTCAGGTGGACAGTTTCACCCTTTATTCCAGCATCCTCGGTAAAAAAGGCGCTGTCTATAGGCCTGAGCAGCGCTACGATCTGCTGGCAGCGGACCCACAGGACGCATAACTTTTTTCATAACGGATCTCACATGTTTCAGAAAAAAAATAACGACGGCTATATCTCGGCGGTACCGGGCATTGCCATGAAAACTCTGGTGTATGGCAAGAAAACCTCCATGAGCGAGTTTCAGCTCAAAAAGGGCAGCCAGCTGCCCAACCATGCCCATCCCCATGAGCAGACCGGCTACCTGGTGAGCGGCCATATGCGGCTGGTGATTGGCGAAGACTCCTATGATGTGCAGCCCGGCGACAGCTGGTGCATTCCCGGGGACATGCCGCACAGCGCTGAGATCCTGGCCGACTGCGTGGCCATTGAGGTCTTCTCGCCGGTGCGCGAGGATTACCTGCCCAAATAAGGCCATTCACTTTATGCAAACGGCCTGTTTGTATATTTTTTCGGGATTGCCGGGCGTGGGCAAAACCACGCTGGCCAGCATGCTGGTGTCCCGGAAGCAGGCAGCCTACCTGCGTCTTGATACCATCGAGCAGGGACTTCGCGATGTGTGCGGGGTTGCTGTTGTGGATGAAGGTTATCTGCTGGGGTACCGGCTGGCGGCGGAGAATCTTCGCTTGGCTGTCAGTGTGGTGGTGGACAGCTGCAATCCGCTGTCGTGCACGCGGCGCGCGTGGGAGCAGGTGGCCACGGGGGCAGGAGCCAGGTATGTGAACATTGAGATCTGCTGCTCGTCATTAGAAACGCACCGGAAACGGGTCCAGGAGCGGCAGGCGGATATCGCAGGGTTTATTTTACCTCGCTGGGAAGATGTACTCACCCGGGAATACGAGGAATGGCCCGTCCCACCCGTGACCATCGACACCGCGGAGCAGTCAGTTCTGGAAAGTTTCCTGGAACTTTTGGAGAAGCTCGCTGTATGCGAGTCCCCAAGCATTTCTTGACCGGAAAAGCGGATTCAGGTAGAGTGTGCGGGCTCGCAAAGCCACAAAAAAAGCGGTCACAGAAGTTGTTCTGTGACCGCTTGTACGTTTGGATGGAGGCGACGAGCGGAATCGAACCGCTGAATAATGGTTTTGCAGACCACTGCCTTACCGCTTGGCTACGTCGCCTTGGTGAGCGGCTATATACCATAGAAATAAATTTTGACAAAGGAAAATCAGGAGATGGGAACGACAATCGCGGCCCTGGTCCAGGATTATGAGGAGGCGTTGCACCAGCTGCAGGAGCGGATCGGCTATCAATTCCGTGACCTGCAGTTGCTGCAACGCTCTCTCATTCACAGTTCATTTGCATTCGAACGGCTTGATGACGGGCGTCATAACGAGACCCAGGAATTTCTGGGTGATGCCGTGCTTGATCTCACCGTTGGATATATCCTCTTCACCCGCTTCCCGGAGATGCGCGAGGGCAAGCTCACGCGTATCCGTTCCGCGCTCGTGAACGAGCAGGGGCTGGCGGAGCGGGCTCGCGAAATTGAGCTGGGAGGGTATCTGCTCCTGGGCCGCGGCGAGGATGCCTCCCATGGCCGGGAAAAATCCTCCATTCTTTCCTGTGCCTATGAAGCCCTGGTGGGCGCGCTTTTTCTGGACGGCGGCTATGACGCGGCGCTTGTTTTTGTGCGCCGTTTTTTTGAGCCCTGCATTGACCGCCAGAAAGAAAATCTGGTGAGCGCGGATGCCAAGAGCCTTTTGCAGGAACTGCTGCAGGAGCGCTACAACGAGGGACCGGAGTATGTGCTCGAAGGCGAGGAAGGGCCGGCCCATGCCCGTCTTTTTTCGGTGCTGGCCACCTTCCACGGCCAGACCCTGGGGCAGGGACGGGCATCAAACAAGAAAGAGGCCGAACAGCATGCCGCCCAGGCGGCTCTGCGCCGCCTGCAGCAAGAGGCCATGCAGCAGCAGTAGGGTCGTCTGGTGAATACAGCCTGCACGCGTCCCCTGGTTATTCCGGTGTTTATCCCCCACGAGGGATGCCCGCACCGCTGCATTTTCTGCAACCAGCAGCAGATCAGCGGCGAGGTGCGGCCGCCGGTCTCGGCCGCTGAGGTGACAGCCATTATCACGGAGTGGCTCCACCATGGACAGGGCCGCGCGCCTGTGCAGGTGGCCTTTTATGGCGGCAGCTTTACCGGTCTTCCGCTTACGCGTCAGGAAACGCTTCTGGCTGCGGTGGCGCCCTTTATTGAACAGGGGCAGGTGCAGGAAATACGCCTGTCCACCCGGCCAGACTATATCGATAAGGAACGGCTGGCTCTGCTTGCGCGCTTTCACGTGCGCGTGATTGAGCTGGGAGTGCAGTCCTGTGATGACGCGGTGCTGGCCAGGGCCGGACGCGGCCACAGTTTTGCCGATATCGAGCGGGCGGCTGCTCTCATCCGTTCTGCCGGATTCCGGCTCGGCATGCAGCTGATGCTGGGGCTGCCGGGACAGGGGTTTGCCCAGCTGCGCGCCACGATGAGCGAGGTGATCCGGCTTACTCCCGACCTGGTGCGCATCTACCCGGTGCTGGTGCTGGCGGGCAGCGGACTTGACGCGCTGCAGGCACGGGGTGACTATCAACCGCTGACGCTTGCGCGGGCCGTGCTCCAGGCCGCCTACATGAAAACCCGGTTTGATGCGGTCGGCATCCCGGTGGTGCGGATGGGGTTGCAGCCGGGGCCCGAGCTGGAACAGTCGCTGGTGGCCGGGCCCTATCACCCGGCTTTTGGCGAGTTGGTGCAGGCGCGGCTCATGTTTAAAAAAACGCGTAAACTCCTGGCAGCCGGGCCTACTGGCGCGGCGCGGATACTTTTTATTAATGACCGCGACCAGTCGGTTTTCCGCGGGCCGCACGCAGCTTGTCTCAAGCGGCTTGAACGCCTGGGTTTGTGGCAGGGCGTCACCCTGCGCACCGATCCCGCACAACCCCGGTTTACGGTGAGGCTGGAGACTGCGCCAGCTTGTGCAGAGCACACCCTGTAACTTTTTTTCTGGAACACGTATCCCTTATTTTTCATGCTCAGTATCAATAATCTCAGCCTGCAACACGGCAACAAACATCTCTTTCGCGACGTTTCGGTGCAGATCCACACCGGCGAGCGGGTGGGGCTGGTCGGCGTCAATGGCGCCGGAAAATCAACCCTCCTGAAAATCATGTGCGGCCAGCAGGAGGTCGATCCGGGTATTGTCAACCGCGCCTCCTGGTTCACCGTGGCCTATCTGCCCCAGGAGGTGACCATTGAACTGGGCAGCCACAGCCTTTTTGATGAGGCGGAATCCGCCTTTGACGACATCCTTGCCCAGCAGAAGGAGCTGGACAGGGTCAGCGAGGAGTTGTCCCTGGTGGATGCGGGCAGCCCGGAGATGGAGGCGCTTCTCACCCGTCAGGGAGAGCTGCAGCATATCCTGGAGGGCAGTGATATTTTCAGAATCCGGCCCCAGGTGGAGCGGGTGCTCTTTGGTCTGGGCTTTTCTCCGGAAGATCTGCAGAAAGAGGTGAAAAGCTTTTCCGGCGGCTGGATCATGCGGCTTTTGCTTGCAAAACTCCTCCTGAAACGGCCCGCCCTGCTGCTCCTGGACGAGCCCACCAACCACCTGGACCTGGATTCCCTCACCTGGCTGGAGGATTTTCTTCTGGGTTACCAGGGCGCCATGGTGATCATCTCCCACGACCGCTCCTTTCTTGATCGTGTCACCTCCTCCTCCTGGGAGCTGAGTCTCGGCAAATTGA
>DAIODL010000013.1:0-17596 GCA_036746815.1 Desulfobulbus sp. | reverse complement strand
GTCGGTAAGTGGTTTACCCAGTTGGCTCAGGGCCAGTTCGGCACCACGCTTGATGTCCACGCCGATGACTGACTGGTCACCGGACAGCGGGGACTGGGTCGCGATTTTGATGTTTTTGGTGGGGGCTGCGGTGACAGGTTGTACGCAGAGTCCCAGCGCCAGGGCTGCTCCTGCGAACAACGAGCACAATGAAAGGGTACGGTTGGGCATGTTTTCCTCCTGTGATGAACAGACAACTTGCGGAAAATACTGGAAGTTTCAACTGCCGGCAGTGCGCACACGCGGGCACCAGCCGAAAACATGTGTCATAAATGGCATACTTGCCAAAAAGTTGCTACACATTTGTGTAACAAAAACAAAACAGGGGAGGTCGGGAGTTTCTCCCGCCTCCCCTGAAACTGCCTGGTATCGCAGTCGCACGGAGAACAAACTTAACAGGCTGTCTTGGGTGATGACAGCTCGTTATTCATGCAACATACTGCGATATTAATATAAATTAAGCTTTTTCAGCAGGATAACGGATGCAAAGTAGGAAATGACCAGCACCGCAACCCAGGTTATGCCAAGAACAGTCGTCATGGTGACACCTCTTATCGTATCGGGTGAAACCGGAAGAAGCGTCCTGCTCCTTCCAGTAATTATGCAACGTTCGTGCCTGCTCTCAATACGCGGCGCGGTCCGTTGTTTCCTCAATCTTGATCTTGCTGCGGCTCATTGCCCACCATACATAAGCGATGTACGCGAGGACCACCGGGATAACCAGGGCCACATAGGTCATCACCTTGAGGGTGTAAGGGCTTGATGAGGCATTAAAAATGGTCAGGCTGGACTGCGGGTCCACCTTGGACGGATAAAAGGCGGTGTTGTTATAAGCCGGCAGCAGCAGGACCGCGAGTCCGACCAGAACCGTGCCCAGTCCACCCAGCCAGATGCTCCGGGTGGCGCTTGTCTTGGCGGTTTTCCATGCACCCCAGATCACCAGGGCCAGTCCGGCCACCAGCAGCACCAGCAGCCAGGGCTCTGCGATCAGATTGTGCAGGAATTTGAAGTTCACCTTGGCGATGGTGCCCTGCGCGTCCACTACTCCGTAGCCGGGCATGAACAGCAGGGCCACAACCACGATGAGGCAGAAGGGCAGGGACAGCACCAGATTCTGCCAGCAGGCCTTGCGCAGCCGCGGCTCCATGGTGGGAACCTCGCTCAGATCAATAGCGTTGATCAGATACATGGCGCCCAGGGTCCGCGAGTTAAAGACCAGGAAGAGGCCCAGGGCGATGTTGAAGATGGAGGAAAACGAAGGGCTGAGAGCCGCTTCCAGACCGCGCAGGGGTGTGGTCCAGGTGACGAAGTTGTTGGCATCCAGACGGAAGTCGGCGCCGGTGAAGAAGGTTCCTACCGCGGCACCGATCAGGAGAATGCCCACCACACCGTTGATGAACATAAAGAGCTCATACACGAGACTGCCAAAAATATTCCACGGCTTTCTGCGGTATTCGTAGCTGACCGCCTGGATGATAAAGGTGAAGAGAATGGCGATCCACACCCAGTAGGCACCGCCAAAGGAGGTGGAGTAGAATTTGGGGAAGGAAGCGAACAGCGCGCCGCCGAACAGGACCAGGGTGGTGAAGGTGAGTTCCCACTTCCGGCCCAGGGCGTTGATCACCACATCTTTTTCCGTCTGCGATTTGGCGACCTGCCACAGGAGGCTCTGTCCGCCCTGGACAAAATTGAGAAACAGAAACAGGGCGCCCACCACCGAGCAGAGCAGCCACCAGAGCCGCTGCAGGGTTGGATAATCCAGTTGTTCAATCATGTCAGTTTTCCTCCGGTCCGATATTGATCTGCTTGATCATGATGCTGATTTCGGCAATGAGCAGCAGGGTGAAGAGAACGAGAAACATAAAGAAGGTGGTCTGCACCGTCTGCCCGGTCAGATTGGTCCGGGCCACGGTGACCGGCAGCAGATCCTGGATCGCCCAGGGTTGACGTCCCACCTCGGCAACGATCCAGCCGCACTGGGTGGCCACCATGCCCAGGATATAGGTAATGGTGCCCAGGCCAAGAAGCCATTTTTTGCCGCTGAGCGTATCCTTCATGGTGAAATAGAGATACGCGAGGAAAATCAACGGGAACAGGGTCCCCAGCACCACCATGATATGGAAGGCGCTGAAACTCATGA
Organism: Desulfobulbus sp.; assembly: GCA_036746815.1. Taxonomy (GTDB): domain Bacteria; phylum Desulfobacterota; class Desulfobulbia; order Desulfobulbales; family Desulfobulbaceae; genus Desulfobulbus. The sequence continues at coordinate 15,417 of DAIODL010000013.1, read as the reverse complement.
AAACAGGGGGAACCGCGTCCTCCGCTTTGTTGAGATACCCATAGCCAAGGAAGGCTTTGTTTTCATTAAAGGCCGTCAGGCTGGTCTGAGCGGCGGCCGTGTCACCGCTTTTTTTGGCCTGCCGGTAGGCATCCAGACTGGCGATGGCCAGCTTGCCTTTCTCCATTTTCTGAGCGGCCCCCAAAACATTGTGCTCGCTGTTGCCATACACCAGATCATGCATGCCCGGCACGAAGGTGCCAAAGGCGCGGTTGGACATAAGCGCCAGCAGCCCTGGAATTTTGATATGCGGCCCAAGGAAAGCGGGCTGTGCGTCGTAGACTTTTTTGTTCGGATTGACGATGCCGGCGGCTACCAGCCCGGCATTGATCTCGCCCTGATAGAGACCTTCAAAGGCAGCCAGCTTCATGGGTTGGACCTGGGCGATTTCATAGGCGGATTCATCACCATTGAAAATGGTGAACACGGAGGCGATGAGTCCGATCATGGCGGCTACGGCAATGGAGCGTTTGGCCATCTGCACATGCTTCTTGCGCAGCAGATAGAACGAGGAAATCGAGATGATAAAGAGCGCGGCCATGAGCATGGACGAGCTGGTGGCGTGCGTGAATTTGTTGATGGCATAAGGGGAAAAAGCCACGTCCATAAAATTTTTCATCTCAAAGCGGGCGGTATCGGGGTTAAAGGCCTGCCCCACCGGATGCTGCATCCAGGCGTTGGCCACCAGGATCCAGACTGCCGACAGGTTGGAACCCACGGCCACCATCCAGGTGGAAAAGAGATGAAACCCTTTGGAGACCCGGTTCCAGCCAAAAAACATGACTGCAAAGAAGGTTGCCTCGAGAAAGAAGGCGACAATACCTTCAATGGCCAGGGGTGCACCGAAAATGTCGCCCACCATCCACGAATAGTTGGCCCAGTTGGTGCCGAATTCAAATTCCATGATAATGCCGGTGGCAACGCCGATGGCAAAGTTGATGCCAAAGAGCTTCATCCAGAACTTGGTGAGGCGCTTCCACTCCTCGTTACCGGTGCGCACGTAAATCGTGTGATAAAAGGCGATGATCCAGGTTATGCCCAAAGTCAGGGGCACAAAGAGCCAGTGATACATCGCGGTGAGGGCAAACTGGGCGCGGGCCCAGCTGACCATGCCGAGATCCAGGTTTTCGATCATTGTTACTCTCCTTTGGCGGGGGTTGATAGAGGGCCTTGGGACTGCTGTGTCAGTTGGTTAAGCACATAGTCAGCCCGTTGAGAATCGTTGGCAAAATGCGTGGATAAAAAATTAGGGAAAAAGAACAGCTTCAATATGGCAAACATAATAAAAAGCTTGAGTGCTATAATTTTCCACAGGGTACGCCCCACGGTCATGCGGCGGAACCCGTCCCGATAAAACCGGTACATCCCTCCGGTCAGAGTGGTCAGCATGGCATTCATTGCAGATCTCCCTGCACCACGGCAGTGCTGTGCTGGGATTCCTGTTTGACGTGGGGAGCCGTAAAGGCCGGCAGGCAGGTGGTGTCGTGGATCAGCTGATCAAAGGTGACCTGCCGCAGGGTGTCGCGCAACTGATCACGGGCCTCCAGCCATACCCGGTGCACAGCGCAGAAACCGCTGATCTGGCAGCCGGAAGGGCGTGCCACGCAGTCATTCAGGTAGATTTCGCCGATCATGGTTTCCACCACTTCCAGAAGCGTGATGTCCGCGGGCTCTCTGTTCAGGATAAATCCGCCTTTGGCTCCCTGGCGGATTTCAATGAGTCCCGCCCTGGCCAGATCCTGGGCGATTTTGGCAAGGAAATGGTGAGGAATATCCGCCTGCTCGGCAATTTCCTGGCGGCTGGTGAGTCTCCCCCGGCCCGCACGGCTGAGGGCGATCATACAGCGGATGGCATATTCGGCGGCTCGGGTTAGACGCATGCGGATTCTCATTTGTAAATAGGATTATTTTTATCCTATATATCCTGTATGTCTTTTTTCTGTCAAGATGAATTACAGAGCAAGAGGCATAAAAACTTTAGACTGTAAGGGAAATGAGCCGCCTGTGCGCAAGTGGAGGTGCACTCAGGTGTTATGGAACAGTCCCGGGTTGCTGAGCAACTGTTCACGGCGCATGCCCATGGTCTGCATGTCAGCCAGGTAGCTTTCAGACCGTTCCAGATAAAAGGACAGCGCCCCTGCGAAATTATGGCCCACCAGTCCATCGACAAACATCTGGCTGATCTCCCGTTTCTGTTTCAACACCAACTGCGAGCGGTAGAAAATCAGCCATTCCTCGGTAGACATGTTCAACGCGATCTGCTGCAAGGCCTTGCGTGCACGAGGTTTGTACATCCACAGGTACATCAGATCCAGCGCGTTGACGATAAAGATTTTTTTCAGATCCACTGCTTCATCGCTGATTGCTTTGATGAGCGGTCCCGGTGACTGCAGCATTTCCAGCACATCCTCCTCCGGGAAGAGTACATCCAGGCGGGCGAAGGTGGAAAACAGCTGGGAAATTTTTTCCTGGTAATCACCCAGGCGGATACGGATGTTGTTCTGGCGATCGGCTAGGCCTTCGATGACCGCGGCCACACTGTCGGAAGCCAGTTTGGAGATAATGGCCGCCCACTTCTGCAGCCCCGCCTCTACGCCCGGAACCATGGCCAGATGCAGCACCGAAGCCAGGCCGTCGTTAAGGAAAATGGCCAGGGGAATGGAGAGGATGGAACGGAAAATATTGCCGATGGCGGCGCTGCGGGGCAGGCCGCGGATGATGTTGTGCGATGAGATATAGGCGCCGTTGGCCAGGGCCATGACCGTGTACAGGGCAATGGGGCCGGTAGTGGTGGTGATGCCCAGGTGCTGCTGCAGGAAAAGGGTTTTGACCAGGTAATCAAGCAGCGGCACGGAAAAACCGGTGAAGAAAAGGGAATCGGCAATGCGGCTCCAGCTGACCAGGGAGTTCCACGGGAGCAGCGGTGAGCGCCGGAGCCCGCCACCACCGAGAATCGACTGTATGATATTGCGGCCGCCGGTGATGCCAAACCAGATGAACGCCCCGCAGTAGGCCAGCACCCACCAGTTCTTGGTGAGGCTGAAGGTGAGGAAGGCGGGGATGAATCCAGCCAGCACCTTGAGCGTGTTCTGCAGGTTAATATTAAGGTAACGGAACGGCTTATTCATGCTTTCCGTTTGCTGATGATGGTCTGGATGCATATCCAGGCTGGCTCCATGGCGGATGCCGCCCAGCGTGGTCACGTTGCCATCAGTGCCCGGGTGGATGTCAAAGTGATCCAGTGACCAGTCATGCCAGTGAATTTGTTCCCGGGGAAGCCGTTCGGGGGAATGAAACAGGAGCCGCCGCCACCAGGGGGTGAGCACGGACTGCAACTGGCGCCGGTGTACATGGCTGATCATGCGGGCCGTGACCGGGATCAGGCTGCGGTCGCCATGGTGGTGTTCCTGGAGGACGGCACGGAGTGCGCGGGCAGGCAGGGTATCCACAACCACCAGGCCCATCCCGTATTGCAGTGGCGACTGGCCGGTGGAGCCGGAACCGATACGGGAGCCGAGGGTGCGCTTGTTGTAATGGTGATGCAGGGATTCCAGGTTCAGCAGGATATCCAGCAGGTCAATCTTGCGCTGATTGGCCTCTGTCACGGCCTGCTTCAGTCTGGCCAGTTTTTCCGGAGATACGTGGTTAACCTCACCGTTTTCCAGGTCTTTTCTGGTCAGGGCACGGATTTTCTCAAAATCCCAGATAATGGCTCGAATAGCCCGTTTGAGGGCGATGACATTGTCTTCGCTCAAGGCTTTCTGCAGGGCATTGGTCAGTTGATAATGGCGGTCCGGACTGATGATATCCACAGCCTCGCCGGCGAATCCGCTGCCCTCGGTGGACGCGAGGGCGGTAATGCCATGGGACGCGTCCTTGAGATTAAAGGACTCGATATGAGTCACCCTGCCCTGGCAGCGATACAGTACCTCCAGGGTATCCTGGATGGAAAGATTGCTGAGGTTCAGGGTAAAGCAGGTGCTGGAATGCAGCGCAGCCAGACTGGCCAGCAGTTGTGGGGGAGTCAGGGAGAGCAGGGGCGGTATGCCCTCCACGTGCGGCACGGTAGGGTCGTGGAGTTCCGGGTTGCGCAGCGGCTGCAGAAACTTCTGGATAAGGGGTTCAACACCCAGTAACTGCATTTTGCGGGCGCATTGCTGCAGAAGCGGTTCCCGCTGCCGGGCATCATCAGCATAGCAGTCGTAGATGGTGGCAACCTCTGCATCCAGCAGTGCGAGATACTGATTCTGAATACAGGTCGCCAGGTGCAGGAGCGAAGGCTGCCCCGTGCCGACAAAGTGCTGGAAGTCTTTTTCGTTCAGGGGCGTGCTGTGCAGCCCGAGTTCCTGGTCCAAAAGAGGGCGATGTTTGGTGTTGAAAAGCTCCAGGACTGCAAACACATACCGCTGCTGGTACAGGGACACCTGCCGCCCCTGAGCCATCTGCTCACAGACCGCCGGGCCCTGGAGAAACTGCAGCAGATTGTGCCGGTCGAGAAAACCACTCAGCTCCCAGATAAAACGGACAAATTTCCCCCGGAAACAGGCGGACAGCTCAATGCCGATGCGGACATGAATATTCATGATTTCCGCGGCTTCCAGGAGTTCTTCCACCACCTCGCTGTCCACATAATTGTAATAGACCACGGTCAGCTGGCGGATGCCCTTGATCCAGGCATCCATGATCAGATGCGTGGGCGATTTGCGGCCTTTGGTATTGGCGTCGTGCACATGATCGTCAAAGGAAAACTGGTTCCATTCCTCGGGCATTTCCAGGAGATGATATTTTTCCAGCTGTTCACGGATCAGATACGGTTTGCCGGTGTAGACCATGCGGAAATCATGTGCCAGTTTGAGCTGGTTCAGCTCATTGTTCTGACTGCGCACCAGTTCTTTCATGATCTGCATCAACACCCGGGCGGTGTTCTTATGATAAAAGGCGGAAGGGGATGCAAAAACTTCATCGCGCAGAATGCGCAGGGCTGTGATGCGGTCATCGGCCTTGCCGACTTCCAGGGACCCCAGCAGGTTGACAATGGCGTAGGCGACCTGAAGGCCAGTGGGAGCCGCCATTTCCTTGATGCCATGGGGATGCATGGAGGAGGCCATGAGAAAACTCAACGACTGCGAACTGGCGGTCCGCTTAAGCACATCATTGACGATGTTGAGCAGTTTAAAGTCGTTGTTGTCGAAAAAAAACCGCGAGGGTTTGTCCGCCATGCGCACGGCTCCAGGGATGATTCAGTGCTGCTGTTGATCGCAGATCCAAGCCTGTCCGCATTATAGCGGGAGATCAGCTCAGCGCAAATAGTATGGAGAAAGAGGGGCGGGATAAGGGGCCCCGGTTCTGCCGGATTTTTGCGGACGGCTGCATCTGTTCCTGCTACCGGGAGGCAGAAGGTATGCCCCTCAAAAGAGGTGTGTACCGGTCCCTGCAGACACAAACGCCCCGCTTCTTGGAAGAGCAGGGCGCAGTGTGTGTGCGTAGAATCAGTGATGCGGGACGTCGATCCAGATTTCCTTGACGATGGCAGCCTGGTCCTCGGCCCGCATGACCCGGTAGCGCAAGACTCCCTCGAAGAAGGTGCCATACAGGGCATGCCGTGGTACCCGCAGGGTGCCCTCGTCATCGAGATCCACCATGACCACCACGTCCCCACCGTTACCAAGTGTCAGTTCACAAGGTACCTTGCGCATCGGTTTTCCTGGGTTTTTCTTCTTTATTCTGGACCAGATTGCCACCGCCAGCCGTTGTCGTTTTCCTGGTCACCGTTTTGTTCGGAAGATTAGCAATCTCCGTATTCTGTTTTAACTGTGTATTCAGATTTAAGATAGTCGGGGGGGCGGTCAGGGCTGCAAAAACAGAGTCATCCCGGTCATAGAGATCCGGTTTGAACATGACCTGTCCCTCGGGGCTGACGTGGGTGGTCAGGTACATCAGAAACACGGGCAGAGGCTGTTTGAGCGCCAGCGTGGTCGTCTTTCCCGAGGCAAGAATTTTATCAATTCTCTCCGGGGTCATGTGGCCGCCGGGATCATTGGCCAGGATCATGCGGCCGAGATCAAGCGGGTTCTGCACGCGGATACAGCCATGACTGACAGCTCGCCGGGACCGTCCAAAAAGCGATTTGGAGGGCGTGTCGTGCAGGTAGACGTGGTAAGGGTTGGGGAACAGAAATTTGATCTGCCCCAGGGCATTGCCCTTGCCCGCTTCCTGCCGCAGGGTATACGGCAACCGTTTGCCCAGATACTGGCCCCAGGAAATGGTGGAAGGATTCACCTCATGCCCGCTGCGGTCAAGGACATGCAGCTTTTGCCTGGACAGATAGCCTGGACTTTTGATGATACTGGGCACGGTTTCGTTCTTGATGATGTCCGGCGTGATCGTCCAGGTGGGGTTGAGCACAATGTATTTGATGGCTGAGCGGAAAACCGGTGTCTGATGAAAGGGCTGTCCTACCATCACCTTACTGGTCCACAGCAGATCGTTGTCATTGTAATAACGGAGCGAAAAAGCCGCGATGTCGACAATGAGCCGCGAACTGGGAATATCATGCATCAGCCAGCGGATACGCTCAAGATTCACCTGAATCTGTTTGATGCGGTCTTCAACCGGGACATTCATGGCGTTCAACACGCCTGGCCCTATCACCCCATCGGGGTCCAGATGATGACGCTGCTGAAAAATTTTTACCGCAGCCACCAGGTGCCTGGTGTAGATTTTGGGGGATTCCACATTGAGGGAACCCTTGTAATCACCCGTGCTTTTCAGCCGTTCGCGGATGAGCGGAACTCTCGTATCGTGCATTCCTGGTCTGAGCTTCTGGCCATTCGGAATCCGTGGCCAGCCCCCCTGATCAGCAATTTCCCGGTACCATTTCAGAGCCCCTTTCAGGGATTTGTATGCAGAATTCTGCGGAGATGCCTGGTCGAGTAAGAGGCGGACCATGCCTTTCTTAATGGCCTGATAGCTGGCATCCACAATGGAAGTGCCGGCTTCGTCTGTGCCTGATTGTTTTTCCGCCACTTCGCCAGGATCGACCTTGCCGGAGCGTTTGTGCTGTTCCAGCAGGAGAAATGCGTCGGACAGAAGGAGGTCATAATCCACTTTCTCCTCAAGGGAGAGCTGTGTCCAGGGGGTATTGCTGTAGCGGACGATGGATTTGAGATGGTAGTCCGTGGGTGTGAGCCCCTCGTCCGCACTTTCGATGATCGCCGTGAGCAGCTGATTGATGACATACTCGTTGGTCCACAGCGGGGCAAAATCATTTTTCTGATAGAGATCAGGTAAATAGCTGATAGTGTATAAGGTTGCATGCCCTGACTGGCGCTGGCGTGGATTTATATGGGCCTGGTGCAGCCGTTCCTGAATGAGTCGTTCTTCCGGAGTCTTCAGCGGATGCGTGGGCAACGTGGGGTCAGGTGGTTCCTGGGCTGTTGCCGTGGCTGGTGTTCCCGGAGGAGTCGCAGACGGCTTGTCTGATGTCTGCGTGGTGGAAGTATTGGGAGCCGATTCCGCAGGGGTTTCGGTGGCACCCTCAGGAGAAGCGTTTTCATCAACATCCTGCTGAAGGGCAGTTGCTGCGGGAGTGTGAACGTCTTCTTTACCCCAGCTTGCATGTATGGGAGTGAGAAAAGCGATCAGCAAAACCCAGAGGAGGGGAAGAACAGGGCGGCTGAAAGGGTGTAACGACGACATGAGAGAATTTCCTGGACAGATATATGTTTCTTAAAAAAAACAGTATATTATTCTTTTTTGATGGGTAAAATCGACAAGACAATAAAAAAACACTGTGCCACTAATACGGAACAACGGCGATAAAAACAAGCAGTTATCTGGATTTTTGGAGAAAAAAATTTTATAAGATGGTTCGTCTTGCTGTTTTTTTTGCTGTTCGGCTAGTATGGCAGTTGCTGAAGCCTCTCAAGAGGAAGATGTAGGACCACAGTGTATCCTCTTGTGCGGCAATGTTTCAGCCGGATTTTGTGCCTGGACGACAGGTACTGTTTGGCCGTTTTTACTCTATTGTGCTGTATTGTGCATGCTGAGAACGGTTTAGTCTGCATGAAAATGACTGGTGCTTGAAAGTTTCTCCTGGGGACCTCATATTGAGGTGAACTTTCTGTCAAAGGGTTTATGGAGGTTTCTTCTATGGTGGCCAGCTTTGTTGCCTCTATTTCTCCGGTGTTGATCTGGTTTTTATCCGGTGTCGTGTTCCTGATGCTGGAATTGATGGTGCCAGGTTTTGTCGTTTTCTTCTTCGGGCTTGGCGCCTGGTGTGCCGCTCTGGCATTGTATTTCTACCCCATGGCGTTCGGGTATCAGCTGCTGGTTTTCCTGGTGGCGAGTCTTCTGCTGCTGGCACTGCTTCGTTCCACCGTGAAAAAGGTGTTTCTTGGGCGATCTTCGGACAAGGACGCCATGGACCTATCTTCATCATTTCAAGGGACTGCGGAGGTGGTGGATGATATTGTGCCGCCCGCCATCGGCAGCGTCAAATACAGCGGCACCTTCTGGCAGGCCGAGGCGGACCAGCCCCTGGTACGGGGAACAGTGGTGCGCATTCTTGCCAAAAACAACCTGATTCTCAAGGTAACCCCTTTACATTCCGAACAGAATTCCTGATCGGTGTTGTTCTGATGATAAAATGCTTATCTGGGCGAAATGTCCGGTTGTTGAATTGAATCCTCACTTGGACCCCTTGAAGGAGTAGCAATATGAATAGTTTTTCCATTGGTGTGCTGGTACTGGTTATTTTTGTGGTCATCACCCTGCTGAAAACTGCGGTGGTGGTGGCTCAGCAGTATGAATATGTGGTGGAGCGGCTGGGCAAATACCGCACTACCCTGGAGGCGGGTTTCCATATTCTGGTCCCCTTTTTCGATAAGGTTGCCTACAAGAGAAGCCTGAAGGAGGAATCCATCGATATCCCGGCACAGACATGCATTACCGCGGACAATGTGACCATGGAGATTGATGGCTGCCTGTATATGCAGGTGGTCAACTCTCGGCTCTCCGCCTATGGCATTGAGGACTATCACTACGCGGTCACCCAGCTGGCACAGACCAGCCTTCGTTCGGCCATTGGTAAGATCACCCTGGATAACACCTTTGAAGCCCGGGAAAGCCTGAATCATCAGGTGGTGCAGGCATTGGACGAGGCCTCGCAGAACTGGGGCGTGAAGGTGCTCCGTTACGAGATCAAGGATATCCAGCCGCCGCGCAGTGTGCTCGATGCCATGGAAAAACAGATGCGGGCCGAGCGCGAGAAACGGGCGGAGATCGCCAAGTCAGAAGGTGAGCGGCAGTCCATGATCAACCGCGCCGAAGGCGAGCGTGCCGAGGCCATCGCCCGTTCCGAGGGTGAGAAGATGCGCCGCATCAATGAGGCTGAAGGCCAGGCCCAGGAGATCCTCAAGGTGGCCGAGGCCACGGCCGCGGGTATCCGTCAGGTGGCGGAATCCCTGAATGCTCCCGGAGGCCAGGATGCCGCCAACCTGGATGTAGCCAAGCGCTATGTGGATCAGTTCGGCAAGCTGGCCAAGGAGAGCAACACCATGATTCTACCCTCCAACCTGGCTGATGTCTCCGCTGTGGTCGCCACCGCCCTGACCACCCTGGAACGCACCAAAAAAAGTGAAAAAACCGCCGCATAATCTGTCTCTTCGCGCTCCCCTTCCCTTCCGGGGGAATGGGGGCGCGTCCTGTCTCCTTTCGCCGCGTTTCCTGTGAACTGTCTGTATTATGGGAACAATTTTTGCCGTCAAAGGCTACGCCATTCATGATGGCCCCAACATCCGCACCACCATTTTCTTCAAAGGCTGTCCCCTGTCCTGCTGGTGGTGCCACAACCCGGAGGGTATTGATCCGGATATTGCCCTAGTCTGGGATAAGGAGAAGTGCATCGGCTGCCACGGCTGCCTGGACCACTGCAGGGGCAGCGCCCTCACCGATACCGGCACGGCCATTTCCTGGAATAGGGATCTGTGCCGGCGCTGTTATGCGTGCGTGGATTTGTGTCCATCCCTGGCGCTGAGTGCCACCGGGCACGAGGTTACAGTCGATGAGGTGATGGATATCATCCAAAAGGACATCCCCTTTTTTGACCAGTCCGGAGGCGGGGTCACTTTCTCCGGCGGTGAACCGCTGCTGCAGCCGGAATTTCTGCTTGCGCTGCTGCGGGCCTGTGGTCGGCTTGGCCTGCACCGCACCGTGGATACCTCGGGCTTTGCCTCTGAGTCGGTACTGCTTACAGTGCTTCCCGAAACCGATCTCTTTCTCTTTGATCTCAAACTCATGGACAGTGGCCGGCACCGGCTGTATACCGGAGTACCCAACGAGCCGATTCACCGGAATCTGCGGCTCTTGATCAGGAACAGGAAAGCGGTGCGTATCCGTTTGCCGCTTATTCCCGGCATCAACGATGACGCGGAAAATCTCAAAGCCACCGGCAATTTTGTGGCTTCCCTGGGACTCACCGCCATTGATCTGCTCCCCTTCCACCGGGGTGCGGAGGCCAAGTACCGGAAACTGCAGCGTCCCTACAAGGGAGAGCATTTAGTTCCAGGCGCTACGGATTCAGTTTTTCTTGCCAAAGGCATTTTGGAAGGTTGCGGACTGACGGTCCGTATTGGAGGGTAGCATGTTGTCACGGATTGAGCGTTTGCGTCAGCAGAGTTTTCTGGCCCGTCCGGCCATTTCCATTGAGCGGGCCCTGCTCACCACCCGTTTTTACCGCGAAGAGAGCGGCAAACACCCGCTGCCTGTGCTGCGGGCCCTGCTGTTCAAGTATCTCTGCGAGCATAAAACTATTTACATCGGTGAGGATGAACTGCTCGTGGGTGAACGCGGCCCCGCTCCCAAGGTGGTGCCCACCTTTCCCGAGCTCACCTGCCATAGCGGTGAGGATCTTCGTATTTTGAACAGCCGGCTCATGACGAGCTACCAGGTCGCGCCTGCGGATATCATCCGCTACGAGGAGGATGTCATTCCCTATTGGCAGGGGCGCTCCATGCGCGACCGCATCTTCAGCCAGGTGCCCCAGGCCTGGCGGGACGCTTACGAGGCAGGCATGTTCACCGAGTTCATGGAGCAGCGTGCTCCCGGGCATACCGCCCTGGACGGCACCATTTACCGCCAGGGCATGCGTGATTTCCAGAAACGCATTCACGCGCATCTGGATGGGCTTAATTTTCAGCACGATCCCGAGGCCGCGGACAAAGCCGAGGAACTGCGCGGTATGGATATCGCCTGCGAGGCGGCCATTATTTTTGCCAGGCGTCATGCCGAACTGGCCGAACAGGTGGCCGAGGCATGTACGGATCCGGTGCGGCAGCAGGAGCTCTACGACATTGCTGCCGTGTGCCGGCAGGTGCCTGCGCACGCGCCGCGCACCTTTCGCGAGGCTCTGCAGATGTACTGGTTCGTGCATCTGGGAGCCATCACCGAGCTCAATGGTTGGGACGCCATGACCCCCGGTCACCTGGACCAGCATCTGCAGCCTTTTTATGAGCGGGATCTGCGCGAGGGGCGGCTTACCCGGGAGGGCGCCAGGGAGCTGCTGGCCTGTCTGTGGATCAAGATCAACAACCACACCGCGCCGCCCAAAGTGGGGGTGACCGCCAAGGAGAGCGGCACTTACAATGATTTCACCCAGATCAATCTCGGCGGGGTACATAAGGATGGCAGCGATGGCGTGAACGAGGTGTCATTTCTGGCCCTGGAGGTCACGGACGAGCTGCACCTGCTGCAGCCCCAACCCAGTGTCCACATCAGCAGCCGCACGCCGGAGCGGTTTCTCAAGGCCGCAGCCCGGGTGATCTGCAAGGGTTACGGTTATCCTTCCGTGTTCAACAGCGATACGGTCACCATGGAGCAGGTCCGTGCCGGCAAGCGGCTCGCAGACGCCCGTGAGGGCGGGACCAGCGGCTGTGTGGAGACCGGCTCCTTTGGCAAGGAGGCCTACATCCTCACCGGGTACCTCAATGTCCCCAAGGTGCTGGAGCTGGCCCTGAACGATGGACGTGATCCTCTCAGTGGCAAGCAGATCGGGCCCAGAACCGGCGATCCGCGCGGTTTTGCCGATTTCGAAGAACTCTATGCGGCTTTCACCGTTCAGCTGGAGTACATCGTCAATCTCAAGATGCGGGTGAACAATTACATCGAGCGTATGTACGCCAAATACTCGCCCGCGCCTTTCCTGTCCGTGGTCATCAACGACTGCATTGACAAGGGCCGTGACTATTACAACAGCGGACCGCGCTACAACACCACCTACATCCAGTGCTGCGGCATCGGCACCATCACCGACAGTCTGTCCGCGATCAGAACCCATGTGTTCGAAAAGCAGACGGTGACCTGGGAGCGATTGCTGCAGGCATTGGCCGCCAATTTCGCAGGGGATGAAGTCCTGCGCCTGACCCTGTGGAACCGGACACCCTTTTTCGGCAACGACGATGACCGCGCCGATCAGCTGATGCGGCGGGTCTATGCCAGCCTGTTTACCGCCATTGACGGCAAACCCAACACCAAGGGCACTGGCTACCACCTCAACATGCTCTCCACCACCTGCCATGTCTATTTCGGCAAGATGCTGGGCGCCACACCCAATGGCCGGCTGGCGCATCTGCCTGAATCCGACGGCACCTCACCCTCCCACGGCGCGGACCGGAACGGCCCCACCGCGGTGATCAAGTCCCTGGCCAAGATGGATCAGTCACTTTCCGGCGGCACGCTCTTGAATCAGCGGTTTCTGCCCAGTGTGCTTGCCAGCGAGCAGGACCTGGATCAACTGTGCAGCCTGGTACGCACCTATTTCGCCCTGGGCGGGCATCACATCCAGTTCAATGTGATCGACACCAGGACGCTCCGGCAGGCCCAGCAGACACCGGATGCCTACCGTAACCTGCTGGTGCGGGTGGCGGGCTACAGCGATTATTTTGTCGACCTGGATATTGATCACCAGGAGGAGATCATCGCGCGAACGGCGCAGATGTTTTCGTAAGCACAGGCGGCTTATTGCCGTCCTGCAGGCAAGTCAGGGGGGCAATCCTGATCAGGATTTGAGGGGATGCGTGAGCGCTATGGGCAGGGACGGCGCGACTTCCGGATGGATCAGGCGCGCGAAGGTGATGAGCGTGTCGGCAAAGGTAACCGGTGAGGGGCTGCAGACCAGATAGGGATCCATCACATAGACCTGATGCTCGCGTACGGCAGCGATGGAGGGGAAACCCTGCCAGAGCTTCTGTTCCTGGGCGCCGATACCGTTTTCCGAGCCCATCACCGCAATAATGATGAGTTCCGGATTAAGTGCAATGATCTGCTCGGTTTTCATCATGCCCGAGCGCAGGTCACCTGCGATATTGGTGCCGCCGGCCAGGGTGATGAAATCACTGGTGAACGAGGTTGAGATTGAGGCAAAAAGCGGATTGGCACCCACCTGCAGGAAGACTTTTCGTTCAGGCAGGGACTTGACTGCGTTGTGCACAGTATCCACCTTGGCGCGGACTTCGCTGAGGATGGTTTCCGCCTGCGCCCTCCGCCCGAGCAGGGTGCCCAGACGCAGAAACTGGTCGCAGATTTCCCCAAAATTGGCGGGCTGCCGGAACAGTTCCACACGCAGGCCAAGCCCGCGCAGTTTTTCCAGCTGCTGCGGGGGATTGAGGTTGGTCGCCAGGATGATATCGGGCTTGAGCGCCACGATTTTTTCGATGCTCAGTTCCTGAACCGAACCAATTTTCTCCCGGTTTTTGGCCTCCGGCGGCAGGGTGCAATAGATGGTATCGCCCACCAGATGGTCGCCCGCCCCGAGCAGGAAAATATTTTCCGTGAGCACCGGACCAAGTGACACCAGACGGGCAGGCTCCCCGGCAGCAACGGCCGCATCACTCAGAGTGAGGACGATACCGAGGCAGATCCACAGCCCCGTGAGGAACACGATCCACCGATTGTCTGCCAAGCCTTTCATGCGCAGCGTTTTCTCCAGGTGCGGGCCGCGTCAGATGATGTCATCATCATCCATGTCGTCGTGTTCATCCGGCTCATCTTCCCCATCCAGATCATCGCTGTCATCATCATCGTCCATGTACTCCTCTTCCTCCTCGTCAATTTCCGTGGGGGAGATGTCGGGCGTGGTGTCGTCAGCCGAGCGTGATGCTTTGGGAATTTTGGAGTCCGGCAGGATAAATTCCCGGATTTTTTCTATCTCATCGGGGAGCAGGAGATCAGCCTGGCAGACTTTGCAGTTTTTGACGTGCTGATCAACAAACTGCATCATGCGGGCCGGGGCCATGGTTTCCTGTTTAACGCGGATGTACCAGTCCTTGATCAGGCGAATAAGGTTCGTGCATTCCATGGAAAATTAAACGGTGTTGGTATTGCGGGCAAAGCGCCAGTGTTTGCGTGGGTAACGTGGAGAATGAACTAAACGTTGTTTTTTTGAATAACAATTATTAAAAAGAATGGGTTAGTGGAAGTGGAAAGGGCACTGGTGGCTCTCCCGGACTTCAAATCCGGTGTGCCGGGCGAATACCTCGGCAGGTGGGTTCGATTCCCATGCACTTCCGCCATTTTTTCGAGTATTTTCAACGTCTCTCAGGTTTTTGCCGTCTCCTGAGATTTTTCCAGGCTATCAATCTTCTTTTCTCCTGCTTTTGTCAAGCAAAAAACATTTCCCGACGTTATCTCATGCGGGAAAGAGACAATGCCCGGATCACCCTGTAACTCATGGCTATTCTGATCATTTTTTGTCGCATTGGGTGGTTTGCCGCCTTTGTTGTGCGGCTGCTCCTGATCCAGAATAAAGTCGATCACCGAGCCCACCACTTGAGAAATACCATGGGTGATGGCCGGATTGATGGTGTTCCTGGCGATGAACCGTTGCACCCGGAAGTTATCGTTGCGCGCGGTGTCCCTCCAGGGCAACGGACTTAAAAGCCGCGCAGTTGCACGGTGGAATATGCATTCTCCGGCAATGGTTTCAGTATCTTATCCGCGCCCGGCAGGCTGTCGATGTAATGCAGAAAGGCCTCGGTGGTGTCCATGTGCAGGTCAATACGGCGCGGGCCGGTAATCTGCTTCAGGGCCGTGTAGGCATCGCCGCCATCTGCCAGAAAGGAGATGGTAGCCACTTTATAGATTTTTTGCAGGACAAGCGGGTGATAACGTCCGTCCGCGCCGCGTACTTCCAGGTGTGAAAACCGCTTACCTCTGGGCTGGCGCACATCGATACGCCAGCGCAGTCCAGCCGCGTAGGGATACCCGCCGGTACCGATGTTGGGTCCGAGCACGCCTGCCAGCGCGTCTTCCAGGGCGTCTTTTATTTCCTGTCCTTTCGCATTGAGCTCCACCAGGGTGTTTTTAAAAGGCAGGAGTTTATAG
>DAIODL010000012.1:0-17628 GCA_036746815.1 Desulfobulbus sp. | reverse complement strand
GCACCGCGCCCTGGTCAATTAACGGTCCCTGCTGCACACCTTCCTCAAAACCATTACCGACCCGCAGCTGCCGCACGGCAGCCACCAACTTTTCCGCGAACTGGTCATAGACTGAGGTATGCACGATAAAGCGGTTGGCGCAGACGCAGGTCTGCCCGGAATTTCTGTACTTGCAGGCCATGGCGCCACGCACCGCCTCATCGAGATCCGCATCCTCGCAGACAATAAACGGCGCATGGCCGCCCAGCTCCAGCGATAATTTTTTGATCGTGGGGGCGCAGTCACGCATAAGCAGCTTGCCCACTGAAGTAGAACCGGTGAAACTGAGTTTGCGCACCAGGGGATTGGAGGTCATCTCCCGGCCGATCTCCCTGGCCTGCCCGGTGACGATATTGAGCACGCCCGCCGGGAAACCTGCCTGCTGCGCCAGCCAGGCAAGCGCCAGAGCGGAAAAAGGGGTTTTACTTGAGGGCTTGATGACCACTGTGCAGCCCGCAGCCAGGGCTGGAGCGGCCTTACGGGTAATCATGGATGAGGGAAAATTCCACGGCGTGATAGCAGCGCAGACGCCCACCGGCTGTTTAAGCACCAGAATACGTTTGTCCGTCTGCGGCGCGGGAATGGTTTCCCCGTAGACCCGTTTGGCCTCCTCGGCATACCACTCCACATAGTCGGCGCCATGCAGCACCTCACCCCGGGCCTCGTCCAGGGGTTTGCCCTGCTCCAGGGTCATGATCACGGCCAGGTCCTGATGATGCTGCACGATCAGCTCGTACCACCGCCGCAGCAACCGGGCACGCTCCCCTGCGGTCAGGGCGCGCCAGACCGGCCAGACATGGGCGGCGGCATCAATGGCCCGGGCAGTTTCCATTTTGCCAAATCGCGGTACCGAACCAATCTCCTCGTTGCTGGCGGGATTGAACACCTGAAGACGCGCGCCATCTGAAGCGTCGATCCAGGTGTTATCAACAAAGCATTGGGTGCGAAACAATTCTTGACAGTGTAACTTCATTACTCCTCACAAACGATTGCTGGCCAAAAATATTGACCGCGGCCTTTTTCACCAAAAAATAAATATTCTACACCGCAAGCCACCATTTTTCACCCCCTCTGGATTTTCTTTTCCACGCAAAAATCATCCAGCCTTGCCAGAACCAACTCTACTCGCTGAAAAAACCGACAATTTCCCCTCCACACCTCGCAGCTGGAAAAGGCCGAGATCGGTGACCGTAAAATCGGACACAATGGCCGCGCTCACCGCCCGGGTGACATACACCGCACCGTTGACTGATTCACCGGCAAGACGCTGGGCGAAATTCACCGGATTACCAATCACGGTATAGTTAATCCTCTCCCCATGGCCGATATTACCGACAAACAGCGTACCCGCGGTGACACCGATACCCAGATCAATCCCCGCAAAAATTTCTGATTGCAAACGCCATTGCTCACGCAACTCCATGAACTGCTCACGGATCGACCAGGCTGCCTTTACGGCCGCAAGTCCTGTGTTCTCCAGGGGAAACGGAGCGCCAAACACCGCCAGGGCCGCGTCCCCCATGAAGGCGGCCAGCGCTCCCTGCCGCGCGAAAACACTCTCCAGTACTATCCGGTAAAAATCATGCAGAAAATCGCAAACCTGCGCCAGCTCCGCATGTTGTACCAACCGGGTAAAATTGTGGATATCGGCAAAAAGCGCAACATCCTCAGCAATGACACCCGCCCCCTGATTGTTTTCCTGCCGCAGCACAAACCTGTCCACCACATCCGGCCGTACATGCTGGGCCAGCAATGAAGATAAGCGGAGATGCTCCCGCCGTGCCCGCAACCGCTGTAATGTCTGCCGTACCATATCCGGCAATATTTCCGCCGCATCCGGCACAGCAACCACACCGGAAAAGCCTGTCAACATGGCTTCCTGAAGTACTGACACATCCGGTTTTTCAGCAACAAGCATGATACCCGCCAAATCCGGCTGCTGCCGGGAAAGAGCTGCAAAAAGAGCGTGGGCGTCAAGTGCGGGCAGATCATGCAGTACCAGGGCTGCGTCGACCTTATGCGCGCGGCAGAAGGCCTGCGCCTCCTCTTCACTCCGGCAGTGATAGAACGATATATCTCCGAGCAGGATGCGAACCATGCCAGCATGGCTATCATTGGTGGTGACGAGCACAACGGATGTATGCATAAAAACTCCCCGGCAAAAGCAGAAAACTCCTTTCTTTTTAGGGTGTCAGTTCCTGAAAAGCAAGGTAAACAAGTTCGCTGGTTTTTCGTTCAACAGAGAAGCATTACCGAAAACTACCCAAGGTGGAATCCCTGGAGTATACTGTTTTTCATGTCGACCCAAATCTCCACCAACAGCCCGCTTGCCGAACGGATGCGCCCGACGCGTCTGGAGGACTTTGTCGGGCAGCCGCACCTGGTCGCACCGGGCCAGATGCTGCGCCAATTGATTGAAAGCGGCCGCATCCCCTCGCTGGTTTTATGGGGGCCGCCCGGATCCGGTAAAACAACCCTGGCCACCATCCTGGCACACTCCATTGATGCGCGGTTCATCTTTTTTTCCGCGGTCCTTTCCGGTGTCAAGGAAATCCGCCAGATCGTTGATCAGGCCCAGGCGGCCAGCAGCCAGGATCACCGGCCCACCATCCTCTTTGTCGATGAGATCCACCGCTTCAACAAGGGCCAGCAGGACGCCTTCCTCCCCCATGTGGAAAGTGGTCTTCTGACCCTCATTGGCGCCACCACGGAAAACCCCTCCTTTCAGATCAACGCCCCGTTGCTTTCCCGCTGCCAGGTGCTGCTGCTCGCCCCGCTCGGCCCGGATGACATCAAGATCGTGCTCAAACGGGCGCTCACCGATGCAGAGCATGGCCTGGCTGATCCCGCCTCGCCCCTTACCTGTACGGACGATGCCCTGGACTTCCTGGCTGCCGCCGCCGATGGCGACTGCAGGCGTGCGCTCAACCGGCTGGAAACCGTGGCAACCCTGGTGCGTGAACAGCACAAAAAAGACGCTGGCGACACGACGGCGGAGATCACAGCTGCTGCCGTACAGCAGTCACTGCAGCAGCAGACGCTCCGCTACGACGCCCATGGGGAGGAGCATTACAATCTTATTTCCGCGCTGCACAAAAGTCTGCGCGACTCCGACCCCGACGGCGCCGTTTACTGGCTGGGACGGATGCTCATAAGCGGCGAGGATCCGCTCTACGTGGCCCGCCGCATGATCCGTTTTGCCTCAGAAGACATCGGCAACGCCGATCCCCAGGCCCTGCAGGTGGCACTCAATGGCCGGGAATCCTATCACATGCTTGGTTCACCCGAGGGGGAATTGGCACTGTATCAAGTGGCGATTTATCTGGCCACCGCGCCAAAAAGCAATGCCGTGTATGTGTGTACCCATCGGGTGCGCGCCGATATCGAACGCACCGGTTCCCTGCCGGTTCCTTTGCATATCCGCAACGCCCCCACCAAACTCATGAAGGACCTTGGATATAACAAGGGCTATCAGTATGCCCATGATGACCGCGATGGGCTGGTGCTGCAGGAACATCTGCCACCGGAGTTGAGCGGCGCGGCCTATTACGAACCGACCAACCGCGGCTATGAGGCCGTGATCAAGGACCGGCTCACCAAATGGAAACAGATCCTCAAACAACGTGCACAACAACATGAATCCAAGAAAAAATAGTCTTTTCTTTCTGTCCCTTTTGCTGGTGTTGCTCACCACTGCGCTGGCGCAGGCGACCACCTTCCGTCTCATCTACAACAATGACAATATGGGTGAGCTTGATGGCTGTGGCTGAGGCCACAACCGTTTGGGCGGTCTGTCCAAAAAAGCAGTCACGGTTCACAACCTGACCCAAGACGCCAAGTGGCCGGCGCTGGTCCTCAGCAGCGGAAACATGTTGCTCGACAAACACTTCCATCCGGAAAAACGGCGGGAAGAAGCCATTGCCGCTGAAGCCATCGTGCAGGCAAGCAGGATGATGGGCAACAAAATCATGGGCGTAGGTGCCCTGGATCTTGCAGGTGGCCTTTCCCTGGTACGGCCGCTGCAGCAGCCCCCGGATTTCACGCTACTCTCACTGAATGTTGTGGATCCGTCCAGTCATCAGCCAATTTTCACTCCGTACAAAATCATCAGCGTAAACGGACTGCGCATTGGCATACTTGGGTTGACCGATAACACGGAAATTGGCCAGGGTGAGGGATTTCAAGTTCTTCACTGGAAGGACTCTCTTGCACCGGTGCTTGAT
Source organism: Desulfobulbus sp. (assembly GCA_036746815.1). Lineage (GTDB taxonomy): Bacteria > Desulfobacterota > Desulfobulbia > Desulfobulbales > Desulfobulbaceae > Desulfobulbus. The sequence goes on along the minus strand of DAIODL010000012.1, from coordinate 13,366 downwards.
CAGGTACGCTCACAGGCGGATTTCATCATCCTGCTCTCCAATTATTCCATGACTGTCAACAAAGAGATTGCCACCACCTTTGGCGCCATTGACTGCATTCTCCAGGCTGGTCATGTTATGGGCAATTTCGGACCGATCATCACGAATAAGGCGCTGATTGTACAGACCAATATCCGTGGCAAGTATCTGGGCGTGCTCGATATTGACTGGCAGGGGCACGGCAAATGGAAAAACACCAAAGATCTGACTCCCGTCAACCATTCCCTGATTTCTTCAGAGCCATCCATGGTTGACAGTTCCTTCGTGCCGCTTGCCCAGTCCATCCCCAATGACCCAGCGGTTATGGCCGTGGTCGAAAAAGCACAGGCACAAATTGACACGCTCCGACAGCATCCTCCCGCAGGCAATCCCATGGTAACCCCGTAACAGGGCGGAAAGATGCATGCGTACTGCATCGTTATGGTTCAAAAAAACATAAAAAAAGGGGCTGCCCAAACCGGGCAGCCCCTTTTTTGTACCACGTGAAAACGTTTGAAAACTGAGTCGCTTTTTATCAGCAACCAAAGGCTTTCTGCAGATTGGGCACGGTTTGTTTTTTACGGCTCATCATGCCGTCAATCCACATGGAATTACCAGCGAGTTTTTTGTCAAAAGCTTTCTCGATCACAGCCGGATCATCGGAAATGACCATCAGGTCGGTTCCCTCTTTGACAACATCGGTCAGCATCAGGAGCACGGAATGACGCTCGGAGCCCTTCTGCTCTTTCATGGCATTGTACAGGGCATCACGCATATCAGCCACCTGCTCCAGGGTAGCCAGCTCGAGCTGACCAACACCCACTTTCTTGCCATTCATGTCAAAATCTTTGTAGTCACGATGAAGCAGATCCATGGGCGGCACACCGGCCACGGCGCTCTTGGCTTTCAGCATTTCCATGAACAGACCGTCGGTATCCTTGACGCCGGAAATCTCTGACAGCTCTTTCACGGCTTTCTTGTCAGCCGGGGTGCAGGTCGGGGATTTGAAATTCACGGTATCACTCAGGATAGCAGCCATCATCAGAGCGGCGACTTTCGGATCCACGGCAATGCCGTCCATGTCATAGAGGGCTTTGAGCACGGTTCCGGTGCAGCCAACCGGCATGGCACAGAAGAAGATCGGGGAATTGGTGGTGACATCACCGATTTTGTGATGGTCAACAATGGCGACAACTTCACCGGCGGAAAGATTGTCCGGAGCCTGAGCCAGATCGCTGTGGTCAACCAGAGCGATTTGTTTGCCGGTAGCGTCAGTCAGGATTTCAGGGGTAGCAAAACCGAATTGTTTCAGCACCATCTCGGTTTCAGGATTCAGTTTGCCGGCAACTGCGGGCACGTAATCTTCGCCCTTTGCTTTCATCAGTGCGGCAAAGGCAATGGCGGCAGTAACAGAATCGGTATCAGGGCTCTTGTGGCCAATAACATAAACAGACATAGCGTTTTTCCTCCCAGATCTTGTTTGGTAATATATACGTGCAGGTTCGCTTCGTTTCTTCTATCTCGGACCCCGCGTGGGTCGCAAACAATAAAATTGATCGAGCTTATAATGGAAACTTATAAGCGTCAAGAAGAAAAAGCGGACGACTTGCGAGGAACAGCTCTGCCTTAAAAAACAAAGGGATCGACAACGTCGATCCCTTGTGTGTTTCTCGCAAAAATGAGTGGGGCTTCAGTCACGGCGGCCGCCAAAAATATTCAACAGCATCAAGAAGAGGTTGATAAAATCCAGATACAGCGACAGGGCTCCTAAAATGGCTCCCTTGCGGATTGCCGCTTCCCCCTGCTGCATGATGCCTGCTTCGCCCATGTTCTTGATTTTCTGCACATCATAAGCAGAAAGCCCGGTGAACACGAGCACACCGATATAGTTGATCGCCCAGTACAGGGTTGAATTCGCCCAGAACATGTTCACCACCGAGGCCAGCACAATACCGATCAGTCCCATAAATAAAAAGGAACCCATGCCGGAAAGATCACGTTTGGTGACCATACCATACACCGCCACAGCGGCAAACATGCCACCGGCCACCAGAAAGGTACCGGCAATGGAAGCCCGCGTATAGGCAAGAAAGATAGGCGCCAGGGTCAGGCCGTTTAAGGCCGAATACCCCAGAAAAAGTCCGGTGGCGGTAGTTGGCTGCAGTTTATCGATACGGGCGGAAAGGAAGAAAACCATCCCCAGTTCCACCAGTACCAGCACGAAAAAAAGCGGGCTGGCAATAAGCGACATCGCCGCTCCCGACTGCGCCATAAAAAAGGAAACAAGCCCGGTAACTCCCAGACCGATGGCCATCCAGTTGAAGACCTTGGCCAAAAAAACAGTCGAGACCTGCTTCTCTACCTGCGCGCGGGTGACTGCCTGTGTTTTTACTTGCGACTCCATAGATGCCTCTCCTCCATTGAAGGGTAAAAAATTTCACTTCCTCGCAATGTTAACCATTCTCCGGCTAAAGGCAAGCGATCTTGCAGGTGGTCTCTCCCCAGCCGCTGCCCTTTTCCAGTCAGAAAAAAGCATATATCGGCAAAACCATTTTTACATATAGGAAAAATCAATAATTTCTATTTGCTCCGCCTTTATCCTCGTGGTAAAAAAAACCGTTTTTCATATGCAACAAGGAGGATGGCATGGCAGCAGCTGATTACAGGGCACTCTGGCAGAAACTCAATCTCGACATCACCGCCCACGAGGGGTTACTGCAGGTTTTGGGCAAATTCTACGGCGACATTTATCTTTCCCAGTCCGGCCGGCTCAAGGGCATGGAATATCTGGATTTTGTACTCAGTGAAATTCATGGCCTGCGCATCAAGGAGTTACAGGAGGCCAAGGCCTCCGGCCGCAAGGTGGTGGGCACCTTCTGCGTCTTTGTGCCCGAGGAGCTGACTCTGGCCGCAGAAGCCATCCACATCGGCCTCTGTGCCGGCGCCGAAGTGGGCAGTTCCGAGGCTGAACGGCTGGTGCCGCGCAACACCTGCGCACTCATCAAATCCTTTATTGGTTTCAAGCTCGCCCATCTCTGCCCCTTTACCGAATCCTGCGACCTGGTCATCGGCGAGACCACCTGCGATGGCAAGAAAAAGGCTTATGAAGCCTTCAGCGACTATGTCCCCCTGGAAATCATGGAGGTGCCTCAGCGTAAGGGGCCTGAAGACCGCATCCTGTGGCGCGGCGAGGTACTGCGCTACAAAGCTCTCATGGAGAAGCTGACTGGCAACACCATCACCCCGGAAAAACTGCAGGCCGCCATCAAGGTGGTCAATGACAAACGAATCGCCCTGCAGCGGCTGAATAGACTGCGGCAGGCTGATCCGGCACCTATCTCCGGCCGCGACGTGCTCCTTATTAACCAGGTCTCATTCTATGATGATCCGGTGCGCTTCACGGAGAACATCAACACCCTCTGCGACCAGATCGAAGCCCGCATCAAAGCAGGCGAAGGCGTAGCACCGGCAGGCACCCCGCGGCTTCTGCTCAGCGGCTGTCCCATGGCCGTGCCCAACTGGAAGCTGCCTTACCTCGTAGAGAGCAGCGGCGCGGTGATCGTGGGCGAGGAATCCTGTATCGGCACCCGTAACACCCGTGACCTGGTGGACGAAACTCCAGCAGATATGGACGGCATGATCGATGCCCTGGTGGACCGCTACCTCAAAATCGACTGCGCCTGCTTCACGCCCAACCAGGAACGCCAGGACAACATCCGCTCCATGGTTAAAGACCTCAAGGCGGACGGTGTGCTCTACTACAGTCTCATGTTCTGCCAGCCCTACGAGCACGAGGCCATCAAAACGGAACAGACCCTGCAAAAAGACGGGGTCCCCATGCTTTCCATTGCCACGGATTACAGCATGGAGGATGCGGAGCAGCTGAAAACCCGCATCCAGGCCTTTGTGGAAATGCTGGAGTAAGCATGCCCCGGTTCGGCGGCATAGACATCGGCTCGCGCTCCATCGAACTGGTGGTGCGCGAGGATGGCCAGGTGGTCAGTCAGAAAAAGACGGCCACCACCTTTGAACCCCTGCGCCAGATTGAGCAGTTACTTGCAGGCGAACACCTGGACCGGCTTGTGGCCACCGGCTACGGGCGCAACCTGGCTGAGCAGGCGGGACTCTGCCCACAGACGGAAACCATCACCGAAATCAAGGCCTATGCCGTCGGAGCGGCACACCTCTTTCCCGAGGCGCGCACCCTGCTTGATATCGGCGGCCAGGACACCAAGGCCATCGCTCTGCTTCCGGGCGGCAAGATCAGCAAATTTGAGATGAATGACCGCTGCGCTGCCGGCACCGGTAAATTCCTCGAACATCTGGCCACGATTTTTCAAATCCCGCTGGAAGAGTTCGGCAGCTACGCCCTTGCAGGCACCACCCGGCTGCACATCAACGCCATGTGCACTGTGTTTGCCGAAACAGAGGCTATTGGCCTGATGGCTGCTGGCAATAACCCAAAAGACATCGCTCTCGGGCTGCATGCCTCCATCGTCAAACGCACCATGACCATGCTGGGCCGTGTCGGCAGCCTCCAGCCCATCCTCTTTGCAGGCGGCGTAGCCAACAACCCCTGCGTCGTGCATTTGCTCATCGAAGCCCTGGGTACGCCGCTTCTCATTCCGTCCGCACCGGATATGGTGGGTGCGCTGGGCGCTGCGCTCCACGCCAGCCGCTGATCTCTTTTTTGCCTTAACGCCGCATGCCGAAACTGGTATAGAAGGCGTACTTTCTATTGCAAACCAGTTGAGCGGCCGCATCCGGCCCGCTCTCATCAGCCGACGTATGAGGGTATCATGGCAACCATTCAAAACGATACAGTGATTATTGATAAAGAAACCAGCAAACTGCAGGCTTTTCGCCTGGAAGACACGGAGCGGGCACCGGTGATCATCGTCTATGTGGATGACAATCCGGCAGAAATGGTACCTTTGGCGCCCAAGCAGACGCCCCCCATCAAAATCAAGTCGCTCAATATGGAAGAAAAAGTCCAGATCATCAGTTATGAAGAAGTCTATGCTGCCATGGGGCAAGGAACGGACAGCAGCGGGCAGGAATAAAAAAAACTTGTGATTCCGTATCCGCGCAATATAGTGTCCCCGCATTTGTTCCCCAGGAGCACATAGGGGGATTTTTCATTATCCAACTTTAACAACGAGAGTCAATGAACGACGCTGACAGCGGTCACTGTTGCCTGTCACAGGACAAGCAGCACGAACAGACACCACAACCTGATCACCCTCGGCCGCGATGGTCGAGCCGTGCGGCAGGACGCATGACCAGCGGGCGCTCGTTGTAAGCACACCTCCGTGGTTCATCTCCAGCCGCTCCTCAACCATCGCGGCCCTGGCAGAGGTGAACCAATGCACTTTTTTACACCCCCCAAAGAGCAGTCCGTACTGCAGGCCATGGTATTGCGTCCATGGTTTCCTTTTCCTGTGCGTTTTTTCGATGCCCCCATGGTGGCCCGCCGGTATGACACCTTTCCTGACGAAGGAGGCCGGCCATGAAAGAACGATCACCCTCCACCAGTATTCGCACCCAGCACAACGAGCAGCAGATGGAGCATGAGCACTATCTGCTCACCCACTGTACCGGTCCAATGGATGAAGCCCTGCAGTCCCTGGGCACAAGCCTCAAGGGGCTGAGTACTGAGGAAGCGGAAAAGCGTCTTGACCGCTTCGGTCCCAACGAGTTGGGCAGCAGCCAGAGATTGACGGTTTTTGCGGATCTCTATCAGCGATTGAAAAGCCCGCTGGTAATTCAGCTGCTTATCATTGCCATAGTCTCGGCCGCCATAGGTGAAATTGACTCCACGGTCATCGTGGGCCTTATGGTGCTCTTAAGCGTAGGGCTCTCCTTTGTGCTCGACCGCCGCTCCGGCAACGCGGTCGAGGCGCTGGGCAAACGGGTGCAGTCCTGGGTCTATGTGCTGCGGGATGGTGCCGAGGTTGAGCTGAAGATGTCGGAGATCGTGCCAGGGGATATTGCTCTCCTGCACGCGGGTTCCATCGTGCCCGCTGACCTGCGGCTCCTCAGCGCCAAGGATTTTTTTGTCAGCGAATCTGCGCTCACCGGCGAGTCCATGCCTGTGGAAAAAAACGGGCAGATACCTGAAATAGAGCCCGGCTCCGCTCTGGACCTGCACAACGCCTGTTTCCTGGGCACCTCGGTCATCAGCGGCACGGCCCGCGGTGTGGTCATCAACACCGGCACCCGCACCCTGTTCGGCGCCATTGCCGAAAAGCTTGCTGATACCCGGGAAGAGACCAGCTTCGACACCGGCGTGCGTTCCTTCACCTGGCTCATGATCCGCTTCATGATGGTCATGGTCTGCGCAGTGTTTCTGATCGTGGGCGTCACCAAGGGCGACTGGATTCAGGCGCTCTTGTTCGGTTTGTCCGTCGCGGTAGGGCTGACCCCTGAGATGCTGCCCATGATCGTTACTGTCAACCTGGCCAAGGGAGCGCTCACTATGGCCAAGAAAAAAGTCATCGTCAAACGGCTCCCCTCCATCCAGAATTTTGGCGCCATCGACATCCTCTGTACCGACAAGACCGGCACCCTCACCCAGGATCAGGTGGTGCTGGAACGGCATGTGGACATTGTCGGCAACACCAGCGAGGAGGTGCTCAACTACGCCTTTCTCAACAGCTACTTTCAGACCGGACTGCGTAACCTGATTGACCGGGCGGTGATCGAATTCGCGGGTCTGGACGTGGGTACCGGTTGCCGTCTGGTGGATGAGCTGCCTTTTGATTTTCAGCGCCGCCGCATGTCCGTGGTGGTGGAATACGAGGGCGACCACGTGCTCATCTGCAAGGGCGCGGTGGAGGAGATCTACGCCTGCTGCAGCCATTACCAGATTGACGAGGAAATCTACCCACTCATTGACCTGTTGCGCGCTGACCTCTTTGAGGAGGTGGACAAGCTCAACCGGGAAGGCTTCCGCGTGCTCGGCATTGCCTACCGGGAATTCTCGCCGGACAAAACCGTATTCACGGTGGAGGACGAAAGCCGTCTGGTGCTGCTGGGATTCATCGCCTTCTTTGATCCGCCCAAGGCCTCTGCCACGGAAGCCCTGCGGCTCCTGCCCCAGGCGGGCGTGGCGGTGAAGGTGCTCACCGGAGACAACGGCCTGGTCACCCAGACCGTGTGCCGTAACGTCGGCCTGCAGGTGCAGGGTATGACCTCCGGCACCGAGCTGGCCCTGCTGCAGCCGGAGGAGTTTGCCCGCAAGGTGGCGGAGAGTAATGTCTTTGTCAAACTCACACCCTCGCAAAAAGAGGCGATTGTGCGCGAGCTGCGCCGCCAGGGTCATGTGGTCGGGTTCATGGGCGACGGCATCAACGATGCCCCGGCACTGAAGGGCGCGGATGTGGGCATCTCCGTGGATTCGGGTGTGGATGTGGCCAAAGAGGCCGCGGATATCGTGCTGCTCGAGAAAAGCCTGCTCATCCTGGAAGAAGGCATCATGGAAGGCCGCCGCGTGTTCGCCAATATCATCAAATACATCCGCATGGGCGCCAGTTCCAACTTCGGCAACATGTTCAGCGTCATCGGCGCCAGCTACCTGTTCCCCTTTCTGCCCATGCTGCCGGTACAGATTCTCACCAACAACCTGCTCTATGATTTCTCACAGACCGGCATTCCCACCGATGACGTGGACCTCGAGCAGATTGAAAAACCGCTGCAGTGGAACATTGAGAACATCAAGCGGTTCATGCTCTGCGTGGGGCCCATCAGCTCCCTGTTTGACTACGCTACCTTTGCACTCATGTGGTTTGGCTTCCACTGCTCCCAGTACCTGCTGCCGGGAATAGCCACGGTCCAGCAGGAACACTGGGCCAGGCTTTTCCAGACCGGCTGGTTTGTGGAGTCGCTTTTGACGCAGACCCTGATTGTGCACATCATCCGCACCCGGCGCATCCCCTTTTTCCAGAGTAACGCCTCCCTGCCCATGACGCTGACCACCCTGATAGTGATGGCTGTGGGGGCCTGGCTGCCCTACTCGCCCTTTGCAGGCGACTTAGGCCTGGTACGGTTGCCGGGAATGTACTGGCTGTGGATCGGATTATTCCTGGTGAGCTACGGTGTCATCACCCATGGTGTTAAGACCTGGTTTATTCATCGTTTTGGAGGCAACTGAACATGGAAACTCTGCTTGATGCCCTGCAGGAAGGGCGTTTATTCGAACTGCCGGAAAACGACAAAACCCATGCCCTGCAGTTTCTGGCGCATGTGATCGAGGCTTTCCCCGATGTACCGGCGGGCACCGAGGTGGTGGAACTGGTCATGGCACGCGAACAGGCCACCAACACCGGCATCGGCCAGGGGTGGGCCTGTCCCCGTGCAGGAGTCTCCATGGATGGCGACCTGAACTGCGTTATCGGCTGGAGTCCCCGTGGCATCGATTATGGCGCGGGTGATCAGCGACCGGTGAAACTGGTGGTAATGTATCTGGTGCCTAATAACCAGCGGGGCCACTATCTGCGGGAAGTTTCACTCATTGCCAAGGCCGTGGAAAGCTTTCCTGACAACAGCCGTCTGGACAGTGCCCAGGATCTGGATGACGTGCGCAACTACCTGCTTGATCTGGTGGCGGTGACCAAGGAAACCGCGGTGCCTGATGTGCGGGCGCGCATGATCCGCCTGCAGGCCAAGCCGGATGTCGAATTCCCGGTATTAAAGGACCTCTCCAACCTGGTCATCGAAAGCGTGTCCCTGATCAGCACCGGAGAACCACATGCAATCACCCTCAGTCAGAGTGGTGAGCTGACCACGCTTTTGGATCAGGCTGAAGGTCTTGTGGAAAAACTGGAAAATGAAGGTGTGTGCCAGATGAAAGACTGGCGGATACTCTGCCGCAGTACCGCGGCATACGAGGGAGGGCGCACCGTGTATCAGTGTCTGGCCATTCGGGTGCAACCAGGAGCGGCCACCCCGAAACCAGCGCTGACAGGCGGGCACTGAAAAACGACAACAAAACTTGGGTATAATCATGGTCTGCAGCGTACAGACCAGAACGCAGGAAAAGAACCGGGAAAGCCCGCATAAGCAGGCCTTCCCGGAACCACTCATGCATGGCAGGACCGGTTTATTTGCCGGGCTCAGCCAGGGAGATGTTCAATTCCAACACCTCGAAATCTCCCTGTTTATCCACCGTCAGTTTGATCTGATCCTTATTGATGGGAATATATTTCCGCACCACTTCAAGAATATCCAGCTGCAGCTGTGGCAGAAAATCAGGCGTTGTGGAACGCCGCCGCTCATGCGCCACGATAATCTGCAGCCGCTCTTTGGCAGTGGATGCGGAATTCGTTTTGTTTGATCTGAAAAAGTCAAAAAATTTCATGGCATCATGACCTAAAGATACGGGAGAAGAAACCCTTCTTGGGCGCTTCCATGAAGCGGTACGGCACTTCCTCGCCTAAAAACCGATCCACTATATCAAAGTAGGCCTCACCGGCATCGCAGTCCTCAGCCAGTGTCACCGGAACGCCCTGGTTGGATGCGGCCAGCACCAGCTTGGATTCAGGGATAACCCCCAGGAAGGGGATGGCCAGAATCTCACACACATCGTTGGCACTGAGCATATCGCCACGGTCCACACGTACCGGATCATAGCGGCTCACCACCAGATGCACTTTCACCGGCTCCTGGTTGTCCTCCGCACGTTTGGTTTTGCTGGAAAGCATGCCAATGATGCGGTCCGAATCACGCACCGAGGAAATCTCCGGGTTGGTGACCACTAAAGCTTCATCGGCGTAGTACATGGCGGTCATCGCGCCTTTCTCGATACCAGCGGGCGAATCGCAGATGATGTATTCGAAGCTCTGCCGCAGATCCGCAATAACCTTACCCACACCCTCCATGGTAAGCGCGTCCTTGTCCCGGGTCTGTGACGCGGGCAGAATGTACAGATTCCCCACCCGTTTATCCTTGATCAATGCCTGATTGAGTGCACCCTCATTATGGATAACATTGAGCAGGTCGTACACCACCCGCCGCTCACAACCCATAACCAGATCCAGGTTACGCAACCCCACATCAAAATCAAGGACAACGGTTTTATATCCACGAACCGCCAGTGCCGCAGCAAAAGCAGCACTGGTGGTGGTTTTACCCACACCGCCCTTCCCGGACGTCACCACGACAACTGTTGACAACTTCGTTCCTCCTTATATCGTTCAGAACTTGCCTGCTCTTTTTTTACAGCATCTCAAGGGGTACCAGTATAGTTCAAGGTGGCATCAATGTGAGGTATCAAAGGTTCCCAGCACATCAACATGCAGCCTTTTACCGCCACGGCTAATCATGACACAATGATTCTGTACATTTTCTGGTAAAGCGTCGTTCACTATATACGCATCGCCTACGGCCAGCAGTTCAGCATTACACTGGAGGCAGAAAATACGGGCGTCCTTATTCCCATGCACTCCAGCCATGGCCCGCCCGCTCAGGGTGCCATACACATGAATATTACCGGCGGCAATGACCTCGGCCCCGGCATTGACCGGCGCGATGATAACCAGATCCCCATCCTGCGCCACAATCTGCTGACCGGAACGGACAGGCTGGGTGATGACCATGGTGGGAACCACCTCCACCAGGGGCTCCGGCACTGGCGCCTCAGCAGGGGCGGCTTCCGGCTCTACCGGAGCGGCTGGCACCTCCGCCGTCTTAACGAGCGCCTCTTCCTCAGGTATCACCTCTTCCGGCGGGATGTGTTTTTCCTGCTTGGCAGGCGGCAATACGCCCAGCCCCGCATCAATCACCCGCCGTGCAACCACGTCGCTGGCGGCACGCACCCCCACCGGTATCAGTCCCAACCCCCGCAAAAAGGTGGTCAGCACCAGAAAATCCAGACGCAACTGCGCGGCCTCGTCCACGTATTTCAGATCGACCAGTATAGGAGCGTTATTGAAAAAGGACCGCGCTGGGCCAATCTTTTTTTTCAACAGTGGATACAGAGCATCAGGGTCAGTGTCTTTGACATACAACACCATGACGGTGAGGACACTGCCCTTCAATTCAAATACGGAGGAGTCGCCTGCAGTCTCAGTAGCTTTCATGAATGTTATGGATAAAGAAGAGATATCAAGGTTCTAATGTATACCGAGAATAACGATAAATCTCAACAATACTCTGCATAAAGCGCTGAATTCGGCCGCAGGAGTAAATGATTACCAGAAACGGCAAATCCAGGTCACACGCATTGCTCCACCCATTCCGGCGCACCACAAAAACGGCATACGGAACAGGAAAAATAAAGAGAATGCTTTTTTCTTCTTACATCCTGCGGGTAACGCGTTATCATACCTCTTTCAATCCTGCAGGCATTTCTAAGCAGTCCAATGAAAATTAATACATTACCTTTTTCCAACAACTTTTCCAGCTTGTCTGTTTATATATGTATCCTTCTCGAATAGTTGCTATTTTCTGTACTCTGTTGTTTCTGTTGAGCTCAACCGTTGGCAGTGCGGCCACGACCAGACACCATCACAGCACACACATTGCGACCAGGCACACGCAGCAGGTGTCTCAGAAAGCCCATCCCGCACCCAGGGCCAAAGTGGCCCGTCAGCCTGTCACCAGCAAACCGTACCACCATCACGGGGTGAAAACACATCATCCCAACCGAACAAGTCGGGCTTTGTCGGGCAGGCATGGCGTCACCAAAAATTCGCGGGCTTTCCACAAACGCTATCGTCTTGACAGAAGGGGGATGCGCAGACATCTGTCCATGCGGAGGCCGGCAACCCGGATTCCGGTACCGGCGCAACCCGAGGTCAGCAGTAACAGCACAGCAAACATCAGCGGCGGATTGCAGGCATTTATTCAGGAACAGCAACGCAAAGGCCGGCTCAACCATAATGAGCGGGTTGCCCTGGTGGCCTATGATCTCACCGCAGACAGATATATCACCACCCTCAACGCCGGGACGCCATTTCAGGCGGCCAGTATGGTCAAGCCCTTTGTGGCGCTGGCTTTCTTCCACGAAGTACAGGCAGGCAGGCTGCATTACACCGGGAAACACCGGAACATGATGGAACGCATGATCCAGCACAGCGATAACAACGCCACCAACTGGTTCATGCGGCAACTTGGGGGACCGGCCCGCTGTAACGCCATCATCAGCCGATACTATGGCCGTCTCTTCCGGCAGGTGCGTATCCGTGAATATATTCCCGCCGGTGGCAAAACGTACCGCAACACCATTGCCCCGCAGGATTACATCCAGTATCTCAAGGAACTATGGGCCAGACAGTTGCCTGCCTCCGCCGAGATTCTGCGCGTCATGGGACTGCCCGGACGCGACCGTATCTATTGCGGCACCAGGATTCCAGGCGGCGTGCAGGTGTATGATAAAACCGGCACCACCTCTCTGCTCTGCGGTGATATGGGAATTCTCGTCACCCGTTCAAGAACTGGCGCCCAGATTCCCTACGCAGTGGTAGGCATTGTCCAGCGCCGTTCCATAGCAAGGAATTACAGGCTATGGATGGCAACCGGCGGCAATGTTATCCGCGATTTTTCCTCGCTGGTCTATGAGGAGATGAAGCAGAAATACAACCTGCTGTGAGGCGGGTTCTCTTCTCCTCAACGGCTGCTCTTATTTGATCCCGCTGAACGGACGCATTTCCGTATCACAGGCGCTGCCAACCCGTACCGTTTTCTGCCCCTGTGACGGGTGCCGGCAGGATGCTCCACGGTCATGCACCCGGCAGACCACACCCACAGGTTGTCCGGCATTCACCCAACTGGGCGTCCGCCGGTAACGGGTGATGTTGTCAAACCTGCAGCCAGCGGGAACGCCGTAGGGACGACAGCTGCTGGATACCCGTCCCTGCAGGGACACCCGCCTGCCATCAATCACAAAGCCGGGATACCTGTCCACTATCCGTACCACGTCACCCGCCGGTTCAAAGCGCACGTCAAAATTCTTAAAAAAATAGCCCTCCTGCTGCCGCGGCCCCACCTGAATGCGGGTCTGCGTGATCAGGGCCAGCGCATCACCGCGCCGGGCGATGGCGCCTGAGATATAGTCCACCCGGTCATACTGCGGAAAACACTTACCCATGGCCGGGGCATGGTAATAATGACGCAGCGCCCGCAGCGCAGCCAGAGAGTTGCCCGGAAATATCTCCTGCAGTTCCCGGTCATTACCAAAGAGTATCCGCTGCACAGCGCCCACATTCTGGGAGTACATGGACTGCAGTTTCTCGTAATACGCGTTGGCAGGCCCGGTGAGATCGTTTCGCAGGTAACACGAGGTCAGACCGGAGACCTGGGTGAGATAGCCGTCCCAGATATTGTACTGGGAAACCTTGGACGCCACGCC
>DAIODL010000011.1:0-18423 GCA_036746815.1 Desulfobulbus sp. | reverse complement strand
AGCATCCCTTTATGGGAGCGCGCATGCTCGGAGATCAGCTTGCCCGTGCCGGTGTCCAGGTAGGCCGCAAGCATGTCCGTACCGTGATGAAACGGATGGGAGTCGAAACACTCTACCGAAAACCAGGGACGAGCAAGAAGCGTCCGGGGCACAAGGTTTATCCCTACCTCTTACGAGGGGTGAAGATCAACCGGGCCAACCAGGTCTGGGCGTTGGACACGACGTATATCCCAATGGCCAAAGGCTTTGTGTATCTCACGGCCGTTGTTGACTGGGCCAGCCGTAAGGCCCTGGCGGCCAAGGTAGCCATAACCCTGGAGGCAAGCCACGCTGTTGATGTATTAAAAGAAGCATTTAACCACCACGGTACCCCCGAGATTGTCAACACCGACCAGGGGAGTCAATTCACTGCCGAAGAGTTTGTCCAGGCAGTAAAAGACAGAGGCTGCAGGATGAGTATGGATGGACGTGGCGCCTGGCGAGACATTTTTCATGGCCGACTATTTAATTTTCAAAATAAGCAGATGCAACATTTTCAGCAGAACCATCCATACGTATATTTCCGCGTTCAATCCAGATGATGCGGGTGCAATTTTTAAGCAACAAGTCTTTGGAATGACTGGCAAGAATAAGAATTTCCGCGTTACTGACAACTTCTTTCATACGTTGTGCCGCGCGTTCCTTGAATTCTTCATCACCGGTGGACAGCCATTCATCCATAATTAGAATTTGAGGGTGGATAAAGGTGGAGACAGCAAAAGCGAGACGCAACTGCATGCCGCTGGAGTAAGTACGGAAAGGCATGTCAATGAACTCGCCGAGTCCTGTAAATTCAACAATTTCGTCAATGCATTGGTTTGTTTTTTGAGGATGGACTCCCATCATCACACTACGTAAGTGAATGTTCTCACGTCCCGTAGCTTCAGGGTCAATGCCGAGGCTAATGTTAATAAGAGAGACACATTCGCCGTTAATTTCAACATATCCGTGTGTGGGAAAGTAGATGCCAGACAAAACACGGAGAAGTGTTGATTTCCCTGCTCCATTGGGTCCGACAAGCCCCACCCGTTCCCCTGGTCCAATGTCCAAGGTGATGTTTTGGAGACCTCTGACGATGACGACACCATCATGCTGGCGAGCGATCTTGCCACCAGTGAGGCTACTGAGAACACGGTTTTTCAGTGACAGACTGGCTGCGTTGTATACAGGAAAATCGACGCCAACATCCTTAAGTGTAATAGAGGCAGTCTTCATAACCAATAGGGAATCCGTTTGCGATAGTGACTGAAAAAAAGTAAAGCAAAACACCAGCCTATTAATGCCATCACGAAAGAAAAAGTCCAATTCAGGATGGTGGGCGCTTGCCCGAGCAATGGTGAACGGACAATGCTCATGAGATGGTAAAAGGGATTGAAATTAAGCAAAGCGGCCCCGGCCCGTTGGGGCAGTTTTGCTGCATTCCATATGATTGGGGTGAGGTAGAAAATTACCTGGATGGCATTTTGCACGACTTGTGTGAGGTCCCGAAAGCGTGTGCACGCAACTGCAAGCACGAGCATCATCCAACTGGCATTCAGTGTAAATAGAAAAAGGCCAGGCAGAGCGAGGAGTATATGCCATGATAGTGGTCGGAGAAAAATGAGAAACAGCAGCGGTACAATTAACAGATTATGACCGAAGATGATGAGATTGCGCCAGACAACGCGCATGACATGCACAAACAATGGCATGCGGACTTGCAGTATGGTATCGGACACATCGATAAAACTTGAGCAGCCTTCGGTAAGAAGAGAGGAAAGAAATCCCCAAATAACCAAACCAATAGCAAGATATGGAAGAAATTCCTTCATGGGTTGGCGGAACAGTGTGCCGAACACAAAGCCCATGGTGGCAATCAGGACGATCATATTGATAGTCAACCAGAATGCGCCAACACGAGAGCGTCGGTAACGGGTAGCTACATCCTGCCAACCAAGAGTAGTGATAATATGATGTTTGTTGAATGTAGCTTCAATGTCCGACCATGCATCGGAAAAGGCTGATGAGAATTTATTTATCATAGATGAAAATACTTGTTAAGGTTAAGCATGCTAGATCATGTGGAATACTGGCAGCTTAAACAAACAAATCGGCCTCTTGTAATAGACAACCCTGCATATCTTTCGGGGAAAGATGTGGTGGCTCAGGAAGGGGCCAGTTGACATTTAATGTGGGATCATTCCATAGTACACTGCGTTCGTATTGCGGAGCATAATAATCAGTGGCTTTGTACAAAAATTCAGCTGACTCGCTGAGAACACAAAAGCCATGAGCAAAACCTGCTGGCATCCAAAGTTGCCGTTTATTTTCTGCTGAAAGTCGTTCTCCAACCCATTTGCCAAAAGTTGGTGAACTGCGCCGGAGATCAACAGCAACATCAAAAACTTCTCCAACAATTACCCGGACTAATTTTCCCTGGGAGTGTTGAGTTTGATAATGCAAACCGCGAAGTACCCCCCTTGTGGAGCGTGAATGGTTATCCTGCACAAACTGAACGTCCACTCCCGTCGCGTTTTTAAAATCACGTTCATTAAAACTTTCAAAAAAAAAGCCACGATCATCACTAAAGACTTTTGGTTCTATCACTAATACTTCGTGAATAGCGGTAGGAATAACCTTCATCGTATCCCCTGTTCTGTTAATAAATTGAGTAAATGCTGCCCGTAGCTATTTTTGGACAGAGGGCGTGCAAGTTGTTCTAAAATGTTTTCGTCAATCCAGCCAAGACGAAAAGCGATTTCTTCAGGACATGCCACTTTGAGTCCCTGACGATTTTCAATGGTTGCAATAAACTGTCCTGCTTCCAGAAGACTCGCATGAGTGCCGGTATCAAGCCAGGCATAGCCGCGGCCCATGATCTCAACATGCAATTGCTGTTGCTGCAGGTAGACGAGGTTGATATCCGTGATCTCCAATTCGCCACGGGGCGATGGTTGGATATTTTTCGCTATTTCAATCACATGATTATCATAAAAATACAAGCCAGTGACTGCATAATTTGAGCGTGGTTCTTTGGGTTTTTCTTCGATACTGGTTGCCTGTCCCCGACCATCAAAGGCCACAACGCCGTAACGAGAAGGATCTGTTACCCGGTAAGCAAAAACTGAGGCTCCTTGTTCCCGTGCATTGGCACTAACAAGTAATTTTTGCAGGTCATGCCCATAAAAAATGTTATCGCCCAGAATGAGGGCAACTGCATCATCACCGATGAATTCTTTCCCGATGAGAAATGCTTGTGCCAGTCCTTCCGGACGGTTTTGTACAGCATAATGGAGATCTAGTCCCCATTGACTCCCATCACCCAAGAGTTGTGCAAATCGTGGAGTATCCTGAGGGGTGGAAATGATCAGAATATTGCGAATGCCTGCCAGCATGAGCACTGACAGTGGGTAATAGATCATCGGTTTATCGAACACTGGCAGTAATTGTTTGGAGACCGCCAAGGTGGCAGGATATAATCGTGTCCCTGATCCTCCAGCAAGGATTATTCCCTTACGCATACTTATTGCCTTCGAGTAAAAGTGTGAGCATCTGCTGAACCCCTTGCTGCCACGGAGGAAGGTTGAGATGAAAAGTGTTGCGTAGTTTGTTTGTCGACAGACGGGAATTTGCAGGTCGAGGGGCTGGCAAAGGATACTCCGTACTGGGGATGGGAATAATGTTGTCGGACGAGAGCTGTATGGATAGTCCCATACCACAAGCTGTTTCCACCACCATTTGAGCGAGATCGCACCATGTAGTTTCTCCTGCAGCGACGCAATGATACAAGCCAAAAGGAAAGCGGCCAGCCTTTTCACATTGCTTGTACTGTCCCAGCACCTGTGCGGTGACATCCGCCAACAGTGCAGCTGAAGTCGGGGCGCCAAATTGATCGGCAACCACTTTGAGTTCCGGACGATCCTGAGCCAATCTTAAAATGGTTTTAATAAAATTTTTTCCATGCGCACCATAAACCCAGCTTGTTCTAAAAATAAGATGTTTGCTTGTTTGGTCTGCAAGTACCTCCGAACCCGTCATCTTACTTTTACCGTAGACGCCCAACGGATGCGGAGCATCTTCTTCTGTGTAAGGTGCTTTTTTTTGTCCATCATAGGCGTAATCTGTGCAGTAATGGACTACCAATGCACCCAGTCGATCAGCTTCTCGACCGATGATTTCCGGTGCACGGGCATTGACAGCCAATGCGGTTTCTGCATCTTCTTCAGCACAGTCTACAGCTGTATAGGCTGCCGCATTTACAATGACCTCCGGCTTGCATTCTCTTATTGTGTGGCTTAAACATGCTTCGTCGGCCACGTTACATTCAACATGGCTCAGCGCAGTTACCTCTCCCAAGAGAGCCAGCGAACGTTGCAGCTCAAAGCCAAGTTGTCCGTTTTTACCAGTCAGCAGTATACGCATAGTCAGCCTCCATATTGGCGTTTGAGCCAAGTGTGGTATGCACCGCTGGTGACATTTTGCATCCATTGTTTGTGGTCAAGATACCAACGAACGGTTTTTGCAAGGCCGGAATCAAAGGTTTCAGATGGCCGCCAATCAAGTTCTTGTTCAATTTTTTCAGGATTGATGGCATAGCGGCGGTCATGTCCTGGCCGGTCACGGACAAACACCATCTGCTCAGCATACGCGTGGCCATCATTTCTCGGGCAAATTCGGTCAAGCACTCCACAGATTTTTTGTACAACACTTATATTGGTTTGCTCGTTGCATCCCCCAATATTATACACTTCGCCCGGACAGCCAGATGCTAACACACAGGTAATGGCATCGCAATGATCCTCCACATACAGCCAATCCCGAATCTGCTGACCATCCCCATAAATAGGCAGGGGCTCGCCATTCAATGCCCGGTGAATACATAGGGGAATCAATTTTTCCGGAAATTGGTAGGGCCCATAATTGTTGGAACAATTGGTTGTGAGCACGGGTAATCCGTACGTATGGTGATAGGCTCTCACCAGATGATCGCTTGCCGCCTTGCTTGCTGAGTAGGGGCTATTAGGGGCATAACGAGTCTTTTCAGTAAAAGCAGGTTCCTCAGGTGTCAGTGTACCATATACTTCATCTGTTGATACATGAAGAAAGCGGAAGGCATCTTTGTCCTCTACGGACAGTTCATTCCAATAATCCTTGGCGACTTCCAGCAGATGAAAGGTGCCATTTATATTGGTCTGAATAAAATTCTTCGGCCCTGTAATACTTCTATCAACATGTGATTCAGCTGCAAAATTGATGATGGCTCGTGGTTGCTGCTGCTTCAAGATGCTTGTTGTGCAAGCAGCATCCCCGATGTCGCCATGTACAAAACAATATCTGGGATCACTGGCCACTGATGCGAGGTTTTCGAGATTGCCTGCATAAGTAAGCACATCCAGATTAATCACTGATTCATCATGGGTTGCCAGCCATTGGAGGATAAAATTACTGCCGATAAAACCGGCACCTCCTGTCACTATAATTGCCATAGTAAACCTTATAAGTAAAAAATATTGTCTAAAAATAAACTGTTACGTTGTATAATCTGGCTGATATTCGGGGACAATGTCTTGTAACCCTTTTTTTATTCCCTTGCTGTCTATATCGCGTGCGCGTTGTGCCAGAAGAGCGAGCTGACGGGAAAGGTTGGTACAGGAAAACGTTTGTTCACCGTGCAGCACCATGATTTTTTCATGGGAAGTATCCACGATGCCTTCGCCTTGGGTGATGAGCTCCTCGTAGAGTTTTTCACCGGCGCGCAGGCCAATATAACTAATTTTAATTTCCGTATCCGCTTCATGACCGCTTAAGTGAATCAGCTCGCGCGCCATCTGTGCTATTTTGATGGGTGCCCCCATTTTGAGTATAAAAATTTCGCCGCCTTCCCCCATGGAACCGCTCTGTAGAATCAGTTGGGCAGCTTCTTCCGCAGACATGAAGTATCGCGTTACTTCAGGGTGAGTGACGGTCACCGGGCCGCCTCTTTCAATCTGGCGTTTAAACAGGGGAATGACAGAGCCCGATGAGCCCAGTACATTGCCGAAGCGCACTCCCATAAAGCGGGTGGCGTGATGCGGCGGCGACATGTTGGCGGAAGCCCGGCAGAAAGAGTTTTGGTCATCCGGCAGTTCAGCCTGACTCCATGCCGGGCTGAGATAACCATCCCAGCATCCCTGGCAGTACGCCAGCATCAAAAGTTCCGTCACCCGTTTGGATGCGCCCATGACATTGGTGGGGCGAACCGCCTTGTCGGTGGAGACCAGCACAAAGCGGTCCGCTCTATAGAGAATGGCGGCTTCTATCAGGATTTGTGTGGCAAGAATGTTATTGAATACCGCTTCCCAGGGATTGCGTTCCACCAGGGGGACATGTTTATAGGCGGCGGTGTGGAAGACCACAGATGGACGGTATTTGCCAAACGTGTGGTTGAGCAGGCGCAGGTCTTGAATTTGTCTCAAAACGGCAGCGGTCTGGATGTTGTCGTAACCATGGCGTATTTCCATCTGCACCCGGTATAGATTCTCTTCGCTGGCATCATAAAGAATGATCTGGCTGGGATTGAAGCGCAGCACCTGCCGGCATAATTCCGAGCCGATGGAACCCCCCGCCCCGGTGATGAGAACTGTTTTTCCGCTGAGATAGGCGCCAATTTTTTCCTGATCCAGGTGCACTTCATCCCGCCCCAGTAAATCTTTGTAGGAGATGTCACGAATCGCGTTAACCGAGACTTTGCCTGTGATCAGTTCCCGCATGGTTGGCAGCACCTTGTAGGGCAGACCCGTCATCTGACACGCCTGGACAATGGCATGCATGTGTTCCCGGTCGCCCTGCATGGTGGCTATGAGGATTTCCTGGGCACGGGTGCGCAGCGCCTGACGTTTGAGGTCCTGCAGCACACCAAGCACAGGGATATCGTGCAGTTTCAGGCCCACCTTTTTGGGATCATCGGCAACCAGGCCGACAGGCACATAGGGGGAGCGCTTGTTTTCACGAATTTCCCGGAGCACCTTTTCTGTAGCACTGTCCGAACCGATCAGGAGCAGACGTTTTTTTGCGCGGTGCGGCAGTAATCCACCATAGTCTTCGCCTGTACCGATCTGCTGATAATAAAAACGAATCGCAGCCCGGTGCCCGGCGATAAGACAAAATGTCAGCAGACAGTCGAGGCTGAAAACCGAACGGGAATAACCGGTAAACCTGTTTTCAACCAGAATGACACTGATGATGAGGGCGGAGGAAAAAAGCGATGCAAGCAGGACATTGACGATGTCGTTGAAGCTTGTAAAGCGCCACATGCCCCGGTAGAGACCAAGCAGGTAAAAGGATGGGATTTTAATACCCAACACCAGGGGCAGAAGCGCTATGCACTGACGCAAAAAGAGATGCGGAATTTTAAAGTCAAAACGAATCGCATAAGACAGCCAAAGTGAGACAGCCAACAACAAAAGATCCGCGCACAAAACAACCCAGAATTTTGGATTTTTGCAGAGGTTCTTGAGTAATTGCACATGCATGTGCAAAGTGTTGGGAAAAAAATCGTGCATAAAGGAAAAGAAAGGTAATGGAGAAAATGAATAAAAATTTAAACAATATATCATGCCAATTACCTTGAGAAAATACAATACCTATCTCTTATCGGGGGGGATGAGGAGTGCTGCCCGATGCTTTTATCGGACTGGGGCGCGCAGGTCCGCAAATTCTTTGTGTCTGGCAAGATAGGTGGCGGTGTAGGAGCATTGCGGGATCACTTTCAGGCCATGGCTGCGCATATCCTCCAGGGCAAAGCGGGTCAGTACGGCGGCAATATTATGGCCGCGCAGCTCTGCCGGGACATAGGTATGGGTGATGATGGCAGTATTGCTGTCCTGCAGGCTGTATTCCAGAATCGCGGTTTTACCCTCAATATGCAGTTCGAATCGTTGCGCCAGATCGTTTTTCTGTGGGACATTCTCTGTCGCCATATGGCTCTCCATCGTTTGAGCAAAACAGACCAGGGCCTCTTCGGGAGCAAGCCTGTTTTGTTTGCATATCATACGGAAAATGCTCGAAAATATTGGTGCACAAGAAAAACATATATATTCTGTGCATAAACATCATCGGCCCATCATGAGTGCCTTCATGGAATATGTCCAGCAAAGAATTGGAGAAGATACCCTGGTCTGGAGTAAGAACGCATCTTATGGTTGTTCTATTGGGTCTGCTCCTTGCTTTTCCCTCGAGCCGGTGGTAACCATCAAAATTTTCATCAGTCTCAGCAGGGCCCTGCTGGGCCAGGAAAACGCATTCCTACAAACTCATATATTGCGAAGAACCTCTTATGACTTCCTATAGTATTGGCATTGATACCGGCGGCACCTATACGGATGCCGTTTTGATGGAAACGAAAACCGGCGAAGTTGTCGCCTGGCACAAAGAGCGCACCACGCCCCATGATCTTAGTCTTGGTGTGGCCGGGGCGCTGGATGGGTTGTTACTGAATAATTCAGTGCCGCCAGCGGCCATCACGCACCTGTCGGTTTCCACAACACTTGCAACCAATGCCGTTGTGGAAGGTGGAGGGGCGAGGGTGGGCCTGTTTGTGCTCGGTTTTGTCCGCCATTTCAAGTTGCCGGTGGTTGCCAATATTTTCCTCAAGGGCGGATGTACCATTACCGGTGAGGAAGAGGTGCCTCTGGATCTGGAAGGCCTGGTGGATACCATCCCCGGCCTGGCCAACGAGGTGGACAGCTATGCCGTGTGTGGAGGCATGTCCATCAAAAACCCGACACAGGAACTGGTTGCCGAAAAGGCTATCAGCATGCTTGACCCGGGCAAACCTGTTTTCTGTTCCCATCAGGTCTCCAGCCATCCCGGTATCCTGGAGCGTTCGGCCACTGCCTGTCTGCATGCCAAGTTGATGCCTCTCATGGTGGATTTCCTGGCCTCCATTCAGCGCTCCATGGCAGGTGTGGGACTGACCTGTCCGGTGACCATCATCTGCGGTAATGGCCAGGGGGAAGCCCTGGAAAAAATTGCGGGGCAGGCCGCTGTCACCATGGCCAGCGGCCCGGCAGCCACGGCCCGCTTTGGTATGGGGAGCCATGTCACCGATGCCCTGGTGGTGGATGTCGGTGGCACCACCACGGACGTGTGCCTGATCAAAAATGGCAAACCGATGCTGAATAGGGAAGGGTGCGTTATCGGCCAGTGGCAGACCCATGTGGAAGCGGTGGATATGTTCACCGCCGGTGCCGGCGGCGACAGCCATGTCCTCTGCCAGGCGGATGGCCGGCTGCATCTGAGCAGTGCCCGCGTTCAGCCGCTGGCCATGACGTTAGGCTTGCCTGATCCGGCTACCTGGCTGCATATCGGCAAGGATGAGCGCATGGCGGTGCCGGTGGCGGGCCTGGACCCGGCGGTGATTGCTGAAGATCCGATTTTGCGTTTTCTTGCGGAAGCGGGCCCCAGCGCGCCCAGCCGTATTGAAGAGGCGACCGGCGTTGGCGGCGTGGTGCTGGAAAAGCAGCTGGAGCGGCTTATGTTCCTGCAGCAGCTGGTGCTGGTCGGCTTCACGCCCACCGATGCCCTGCATGCCCTGGGGCAGTTGCAGATTGGTGATGCGGCTGCAAGTCTGTCCGGTGCCCGCGTGCTCGCGGCTGAATGCGGCATACCTGCCGATGACTTCTGTGCGCGGGCCGTCACGGAAACCGAGCGCGCCATTGAAGCCATAATTCTTGCCTATCTTGGTAGAACCGTCTGGCAGGGCGGCCTGGGCGTGCCTTTACTCAATCGCCGCGACAACGAATTTTTCTCCATAGAGTTTCAGCTCAAGCTGCCGCTGATCGGCATTGGCGCGGCAGCCCGCTGTTTTCTCCCGGGCGTGGCCAGGCGTCTGGGGACAACCGTCCGCTTTCCCGAGCATTATGAGGTGGGTAACGCCATAGGCGCGGCACTCATCGGGCAGGATGCCCTGAAGTGAAAGAAATGCCATGCTGATGCAGGGACCTTTTGCTGCCTGTTTCCACTTTACAACCTCCGGCTACTGCTTATTCTCTTGTGGGAATGTTTGTTAATAACGGTGAAGGAATTATGCGATGGACCTGTTACTGAGTCAATTTCATACCTATCTGCATTCTTCGCTGATAGCAGCGCTGGGTGTGGCCTTCCTGGGAGGGCTTCTGGCGAGTCTTACCCCCTGTGTGTACCCGATGATTCCCATTACCGCCGGGGTGATCGGCCATGCCAATATCGGTGGTTCCAGGTGGCGCGGCTTTGGCCTTTCGCTGACCTATGTGATCGGTATGGCCCTGACCTATGCCGCGCTCGGCATCTTTGCCGCGGCCACCGGCCGGTTCTTCGGGGCGATCAACAGCAGTCCCTGGAGTTTTTTTGTGGTGGGTAATATCATCCTGCTCTTTGGTCTGGGGATGCTTGATGTCATTCAGCTGCCGACCTTTGCCGCCCGTCTGGGCAGCCAGCGGCTGGGACTGGGGGGCATTTTCCTGGCTGGTATCTCCTCTGCCATGGTCGCCGGTCCCTGTACCACACCGGTTCTGGGCACGGTGCTTGCCTATACTGCCTCCACCCACAGTCTGGTGGCAGGCGGTCTTCTGCTCTTCGCCTTTTCCATGGGCATGGGCGCGCTGCTTCTGGCAGTGGGCACCTTTTCCAGTTTTCTCACCTCTATACCACGTTCCGGCATGTGGATGGTGTATATTAAAAAAGGCATGGGGCTGCTCATGCTGGCGCTCGCTGAATATTTTTTCATTCAGGCCGGACAGCACTGGTTGTAATTCCTTTTTCCTCATTCATTAAAGGTTAAGAATATGCGCTTTGCTTCACTTAAAACTTTGGTTCTGACGCTCTGTCTGCTCTTTTTGCCCGCCACATCGTTATTTGCAGTTGAGGTGGGGCAGCATCTCATTCCTTTCCAGGGGATCGATCTCGCCGGGAAGTCGCTGGATATGAAGGATATTATCGGACACAAACCGGTTATGCTTATCTTCTGGGCTTCCTGGTGCCCCAACTGTAGGGAAGAGGTGCCGAAAATCAAGGAACTGGTCGAAAAATATCAGTCCCGCGGCATGGCGTTTGTGGGTGTGAATGTGGGGTACAATGATTCTGTGGATCGTGCGCAGGCTTTTGTGCAGAAGTATGGTTTACACTACCCCTCTTATTTTGACGGGGGCGGCAGAGTGAGCGACCAGTATCAGGTGATGGGCGTACCCACGGTGATTGTGGCGGATAAACGCGGGGTGGTGCGTTATATGAACTTCATGGTTCCGGGCATCTCCGAGGGATCGTTTAACAAGCTGATGGCGGACTGATCTCCGCCCCGGCCGCCTCAGGGCTCGTCTGCCGGCGCGATGATCGGATAGGAATGCTGTACTTCCGGAGGTATCGAGCGCGGGTGGCCGGTTTTGACATCGCAAAAGATGAAAACGGTTGCCGCGCTGGCAAGGACCACATTGTCCGCCGGGCGCACAAACTTGAATTTGCGTTGCGACCGGATTTTGTGAAAGTCGGACACCCAGGTTAACACCTCAATGTGTTCCCCCTCATAAGCTGAGTGATAATATTCAATGGTGTGCGACCGGATCACCCAGGTTTCCCCCAGGGCCAGGAACCGTTCCGTGGGCCATCCCAGCGCTGTTGAATGTGCGATGGCCGCGTCCTGCATCCACTGCACATACTGGACATTGTTGACGTGTCCGTTCACATCAATGGCGGAATGGGGAACAATGATCTGCAGTTTGCCTATTTCGTTCATTTTTCCGGTGCCGTTTTTTTGAGTCCGGTGAGATTGCGGCCGGTGGCGGCCAGGAGATGCTGCCGTTGTACCTGATAGGCCACCAGCGCCTGCGCCAGGCGGCCATGGGTGGTGGTCAGATCCCGCTGCGCCTCGTTGAGGCGGACCAGGGATGATTCACCGGCATTGTATTCATTTTTAGCTAGATCTCTGTTTTCCTGCACAAGTTTTACACTGTCGCTCTGCAGTCGAACCTGTTCCCGGGCCGCCGCCAGCAGGGCCAGATCCTGACGGATCTCCGCGGCAACTGCATTGCGCAACCCCGCCAGAGTATACACCGCTTCCCGCTTGGCCTGTTCGCTTTCGGCCAGGCGCGCTTTGTCCGCACCACCCGCATACAGATTCCAGCTCATGCTGATGCCCACGCTGCTGCCGACGTTGTCACTGCCAAGACCCGGATTATTGAGCTTGGCGCCGATCACCGATCCTGCTGCCTGTATCTTGGGATAGAACGCGGCCCTGGCCATGCCATGGGCGGCCTCCGCCTGCTTGATCAGCATCTCCATCCGGTGGATGTCCGGGCGGGTGATCATCGCTTCCTGGATCAGTGCCTCTGGTTTTTCTTTTTCCAGGGTAGTGTCGATATGTTTATCCATGGGCTGCAGACGGAGCGATTCAGGCAACGTGGAATTCTGCAGCCCCATGAGTCCGGCCAGACCGTAACCGGCGGCCTCGTAAGCACGCTGGGCGTTGATAAGGGCGGTTTTAGCGGAATTCATCTGCACCTTGATGTTGAGTACATCGCCCCATGGGCCAGAGCCGACGTTGTAGCGGTTTTGCGCGTCCTGCAGCTGGCGCTGATAAAAGCTTTCATCGGCACGGGCGATGTCGATGTTGGTCTGGGCCAGCTGGGCGTTGAAAAAGGCGTCAGCCACGGCATTGGCCAGAAGACGCCGGCTGTCTGTCATCGCAGCCGTGGTGGAGGTTTCATCGTAGTTGGCCTGTTTTTCCTTGAATGAGCGGTAGAAACCGTCAAACAGGATCCACGTGGCCTGCGCGGTGGTGGTGTAATAGTCAATGGTTTGATCAATGGAAACGCCCATGCGCGTTGCCAGAACGTCCACCGGTTCATACAGCGAATCAGGCAGGTGAAGGCGGTTGCCGGAGGCGGAAAGATTCAGGCTCGGCCACCAGCTGGCAGTGGCCTGACGCACGCGGGCGCGGGCCTGCTCAACACGGGCCTGGGCTGCCGTCATGTTGGGGTTGTCCGCCAGGGCGATGGTCTGGGCGGTGCGCAGATCAAGGACTTTGATTTTGGTGATATCAGGAGAGGACGAGGAATTCTGCGCAAGGACCAGACCGGTTGGCATGAACCAGAGCATCAGAAAAAGGATAAAGAAAATCCGCTGCATGTTTTCCTCCAGCATGCGTTCAGAAGACCTGTGATCTACCGGTGGATATGTCCCTGGACCGGAAGGTGATCGGCCATGTTCCCGATTGACGCCATAGTATAACATGGGTGGGCCGCTGGGTAGAAAAAAGGACGATTCCCCAGTCACAGGAGGCGGCTGAAAAATTAATTCATGCCGAGGTAGGCCTTTTGCACCAGTGCGTTGCTGCGCAGGTTGGCGGCTGTATCGGTGAGCACGATTTCACCGTTCTGCAGCACATAGCCCCGATGCGCGATGGAGAGCGCGATGAGCGCGTTCTGCTCCACCAGGAGAATGGTGGTGCCCTTTTCGTTGAGGATTTTGATAATATCGAAAATCAGCTCCACCAGGACAGGCGCAAGTCCCATGGAAGGCTCGTCCAGCATGAGCAGGCGGGGATTCATCATCAGCCCCCGTGCAATGGCCAGCATCTGCTGCTCGCCGCCGGACAGGGTCCCTCCGAACTGACCAAGCCGTTCCCTGAGCCGGGGGAACAGTTCGCACCCATATTCCATACGTTCCCGGACCACGTCCGCATCCCGCACGGTGAACGCGCCCATTTCCAGGTTCTCCTGCACGGTGAGGTTAGGGAAAATACCGCGTCCCTCGGGCACATGCCCCAGTCCGGCCAGGGCGATGGTATGCGCTTCCTTGTGGCTGATAACGTTTCCCTCAAAAAGAACCTGTCCCGCCCGCGGATGCATCATGCCGGAGATGGTGCGCAGCGTGGTGCTTTTGCCGGCACCGTTGGAGCCGATGAGGGTGACGATTTCTCCCTCTTCAACAGTGAGGGAGATCCCTTTCAGGGCATGGATATGTCCGTAATAGCTATGTACATTGTCAAGCGTAAGCAGGCTCATCAGTGTTCCTCGTGCTGGCCGGCCACGGCGCCCCGGCCCAGATAGGCCTCAATGACGCGTGGGTTGGTGCGTATTTCCTCAGGCCCGCCTTCCGCGATTTTTTCGCCGTAGTCCATAACCATGATGTGCTCAGAGAGGTTCATGACCACCCGCATATCATGTTCAATGAGCAGGATGCTGATACCCTTTTCATCCCGGATGTTACGGAAAAGTTTGGTGATTTCCTCTGTTTCCTGAGGATTCATGCCTGCAGCCGGTTCATCGAGCAACAGCAGTTTGGGATCGGCTGCCAGGGCACGGGCAATCTCCAGCCGCCGCTGCGCACCGTAGGGCAGGTTTTTCGCCAGCTCGTTGCCCACAGACCCAAGGCCCACATAGTACATCAGTTCCACCGCCTTGTTTTCTGCATCCTGCTCTTCTTTCTTAAATTTCGCCATGCGCAGGAGAATATTGAGCGGTGACTGGCGCAGATGCGCGTGCATGCCGATCAGGATATTCTCGACAACCGTCATCTCGCCAAAGAGCCGGATGTTCTGAAAGGTGCGGGCCATGCCGCGGGCGGCGATCTGGTCGGGCCGGAGGCCGGCGATGGAGGTGCCGTTGAAGTGCACCTTGCCCTGATCAGGCTGATAAATACCAGTCAGTGTGTTGAAAAAGGTGGTTTTTCCCGCGCCGTTGGGGCCGATGATGCTGACGATTGTTCCTTCCTTGAGCTGGAAGTTGACATGGTTGATAGCTGTCAGCCCGCCAAAGGTTTTAACGACATCAATGGTTTCCAGGAGGATCATGGGTTCACTCCACGGTTGGCTGCCTGTCCGCCAGCTCACGCTTGCGCCGTTTGGACGGTATCAACCCTGCCGGGCGGAAAATCATCATCACGATCAGGATAAAGCCAAAGAAAAGGCGCTGGTACTTGGCCGGATCCAGCTGCGTGGACAGGTTGTGCCAGGCGAAGTTGATGATGGGAATCACCGCGTCGCTCTGCCGCAGTTCGTTGAGGTAGAGCGAAATACCCTGCAAGACCTGCAGATTGAGCAGGGTGACCACTGCGGCGCCAAGAATCACCCCTGGAATGGAACCGGACCCTCCCAGGATAACCATGGTGAGCACGCCGATGGACTGCATGAAGGAGAAGGATTCCGGGCTGATAAAGGTACGGCTTGCCGCCAGCAGCACGCCCATGGCGCCGGCAAACGAGGCACCCACGGCAAAGGCTGCCAGTTTCATGCGCACCAGGGGCACGCCCATGGCAATAGCCGCGGTTTCGTCCTCGCGAATGGCAGTCCAGGCGCGGCCGATTTTAGAATCATCCAGCCGCCGGGCGACAAAGGCGATGATCAAAATCACCATGAGCGCCAGCAGGTAAAAATAGACGTTGTACATGTCCGCCGTACTGACCCTGTGCCCGATAATTGGACCGAAGAGATCGTTGAAACCATCCACAGCCCAGTGCGGCATGGTGGGGCGCTGGATCGGGGTGATGCCCTGGGGGCCATTGGTGAGGTTGAGGGGGCGATCCAGGTTGTTGGCGAGTACACGGATGACCTCACCAAAGCCCAGGGTGACGATGGCCAGATAATCGCCCCGCAGACGCAGCACCGGTGTGCCCAGCAGAATGCCTGCAAGGGCCGCGACAATGACCCCCAAAAACAGGAAAAGGTAGAAATAGTCGCCGGGCAGGAGAAACGGCAGGTTGGATGGCTGGGTGCCGGGGGCAAAATGAAGCGCGAAAAACTGCTGGGACCCAAAGAAGGCCCAGAGATAGGCACCCACGGCATAGAAGGCCACATAGCCCAGGTCAAGCAATCCTGCGAAACCGACCACGATGTTCAGCCCCAGGGCCAGTGCCGAAAACACACTGATCTGAAAAATAATTTCCAGATAGAAGATATTGCGTACCCCCAGCACGGGAATAACCAGAAGCCCCAGGACGACACCCACCAGGATCTTAAAGCGGTTATCTGCCTTGAACACATAGAGGGAGAGAACCGAGCTGATCAGCAGCAGAAAGGCCCAGCTGGAACGCGGGAACAGGTACACCAGGGTGGTGCCGAGCCCTGCATGCAGCAGGATGAACAGATAGGGGAGAATACCTTGGTTGAGAGGAGCGAAGAGCCGCTGACTGAGTGAACGTGACATCGTGGCTCCTTTATGCCTTTTGTCCCACACTGCTGCCCATCAGTCCCTGCGGTCTGAAGATGAGCACAATGATGAGGATGGAAAAAGCGAAAATATCCTTGTATTCCGAGCCGGCTGAGCCCATGGTGAACACGCCCATGTAGGAGGCGGCAAAGGTTTCCAGCAGGCCAAGCACGATGCCGCCCAAAAGGGCGCCGGTGAGGTTGCCGATGCCGCCCAGCACTGCGGCGGTGAAGGCCTTCATGCCGGGGAAGAAACCGACAAAGGGATCAATGCGGGTGAATTTCAGGGCATAAAGCACGCCCGCGGCACCGCCAAGCAGGCCGCCGACCAGGAAGGTCAGGGAGATGATGCGGTTGACATTGATACCCATCAGGCTTGCCGTGGGACGGTCCTGGGCCACCGCGCGGATGGCTTTGCCGACCCGGGTGGCGTTCACCAGATAATTCAGCCCCACCAGCATCAGCACTGCAGCGCTGATGACGATAATGGACTTGACCGAAATACCCAGAGACAGATGGGAGTGCCCCAGGGCCACGCGTCCGAAATTGATACGGTGGTCAAAGTTTCCGAACGTAGGGAAAATACGGTTGAATTGGCCGGTGGTGAGTCCTTCCACCAGCCGGATCAGGTCCTGCAGAAAAAAGGAGACACCAATGGCCGAAATCAAAGGCACCAGCCGGGACGCGCCGCGCAGGGGGCGATAGGCGATGCGTTCCATGGCAACAGCCATGCCGCCTGCCGCCAGCATACCCATAAGAATGGCAAAAATCAGATACCCATACGCAAGTCCTATGGAAGCACTCCTGAGTATGCCGCTTTTGTCCAGGGCAATCAGGATTTCCACACCGACAAAGGCGCCGATGGCAAAAATTTCACTGTGGGCGAAGTTGATGAACTCCAGCACGCCGTACACCATGGTGTACCCCAGGGCGATGGCAGCGTACACAAAACCGATGGTGAGCCCGTCAATAACCACCTGGGGCAGATTCATGAGCGTGTACGTGTACAGTGAGATGTTCATCTGATCATGCAGATGAGCGCCAACGGCCGTGTGATCAAGAATCAGTGCCAGCACCAGCATGAACCCGGACATGGCCGCCGCGCTGCCCAGTGAAAAAAGCAGCAGCTGGCCAATGGGACGGATGATTTCCCGAACATTGATGGCAAAAAAATGGGAGCGCATACTCAAGAATCCCTATGCTGAGACAGACTGCCGGCCCCGGAAAGCAGGGGCCGGCAGGAAGATGCAAAGAAAGCCTTATTGCGGAGGTGCGATATTCAGCGTCTGCACCACAGAATTTTCGCTCCATTTTGCCGGGTCAGGGGAGTTGACCTTGAGAACGAAATATTGGGAGACGGTGGGGTCACCGATTTTATCGAAGGTGAAGGTGCCGGTGATGCCCTTGAAATCTTTCAGAGCACGGATGGCCTTAGCCACTTCAGCACGGGTGGGAACAGCATTCTTTTTGGCTTTGGCCGCGTTCTCAATGGCCTTCAGGCAGATAGCCATACAGTCGTAGCCCTGAGCGGCAAACGGCTGGGGATCGGCGTTGTATTTTGCCTTGAAGTCCTTGATGAATTTCGCGGTACCCGGATACACTGAAGCAGGACCGGACACCGTGGAATAATAGGTCCCTTTGCCGTCCAGAAGCGTCTGACCAGCAATTTTGGTGGCATCGGAAGAGTCAAATCCATCATCGCTGAAGAACATGCCCTCATAGCCGCGTTCCCGAGCCTGTTTGAAGAGCACAGAGGCCTGGAAGGTCATGCCGCCGAAATAGATCAGATCCGGATTGCCGGCAAGGACCGGTGCCAGCAGAGCATCAAAATTGGCTTTTTCCTCGGTGCCTTCAAAGCCCAGCACCTTGATGCCTTTTGCCAGGGCCTGTTTGCGGAAAAATTCGGCAATACCCTGACCATATGCGGTTTTGTCATGAATGACGAAAACGGTCTTGATGCCATGGCTGGAGGCGAAATCGGCACCCACCACACCCTGAACGTCGTCACGACCCACGATACGGCTGACTTCGAGATAGCCACGGGTGGTGACTTTTGGGTTGGTGTTGGCCGGAGAGACGTTGGCCAGACCCGAGGTATGGTACACTTCGGAGGAGGGAATCTGCACGCCGGAATTGTAATGGCCGACAATCGCGAGAATGGCCGGATCGGAGACAATGCGTTTGGCATTAGCCACACCGATATCCGGGTTGGCCTGATCGTCAAAGGGGGCCAGCTCCACGGTAATGCC
>DAIODL010000010.1:0-19219 GCA_036746815.1 Desulfobulbus sp. | reverse complement strand
AATGGGCTCCTGGTTGTCCGCAGGAGGCGTGGCGTCATGCCCGGTCAAAAGCCCGAATACCCGTTCAGCCACATGCTTGATATCCACAAAACGCTCGCGGATATAGCTGTCGCCGATCTGCTCAAACCGTTCCCGGATCTCGCCCAGCGTCTGCGTGAGCGCCCATTCGGCATTGACATTGCTGTTACGGATAATCGATTCTGTACGCCCGACAATCATTCGGTCTTTGAGCATCAGCAGGTGAGAATCGATAATAGAGACCGCTTCCGTCAAATTCCCTGCCATCTGCTGCCGAAGCTGACGCAGCTCTTCATCGGCTGCGGCAATGGCGTGCAAAAAACGCTGTACTTCCTGCTCCACGTGGCCTGGCGGAAGATGATACCAGCCCGCCCGCCACTGCTGCCGTTTAAAGACAAGCACCGGTGCCTCCGCAATACCTGGAGAAACACCGTTTCCCTGCAGTTTGCGAGGTATCTGTGGAACCTGGGTTCTGTTCTCAGGAGTCTCAGCCATTTAAGGATCCTCCCTGCTGGCAAGGAGCTGTTCTACGGCTTCCAGAGCTGCTGCCCGCGTGCCCTCTGCATACACGAAAAGCCGCTGTCCGTGCACCAGTCCCAAGGCAAGCACATCAAGAATCATGGTACATTCAGCAGTCTCACCATCCCGCTCCAGGGTGAGCGTAACTTGATACTGGGCGGCGATCTCTGCCAATCGTGTGGCAATACGGCTGTGCACACCGCGTTCGTTACCAACAGTCAGCTCACAGGACAAACCCTTCATTTGATACGCCGGAGACCTGGATTTCCATGGGTAGAAGTATGATTATGCGTGCCAGATGGTTCCAGAGTCTTGGATCCTGCGGGTGCGTCTTTCGCAAAATCTATAGCCTGTACAAAACGCCCTTCTCCACCCATGGTAAAAATTTCCTGACCGGTGAACTGCTCCTCACGCAACGTCCACACCACCTCCTGCAGCGGGATGGACAAAAAATGCAGGGTCACATGCCACCATTCATCGCGGCGGGTCGTGTCCCGTTCAATGGTGCCGACTCTGGCATACAGCAGCATCTGCGGTTTTTTCGCAGCAATAATAACAACATCACCCTCAACCGTGGTCTTTTTCAAAGGCAGAATTTTTTTCAGTTCGGCAACCAGCTGTTCCATGCGATTTTCTCACTCATATGTCATACCATAACCACAAGAATACACATCCCTGGAATGGACGCTATTTGCGGGAAATGGATGAGACTTCCAGTACAAATTTATTGTGTTCCAACGCAATACGAATACGATTTTCCTCAATGTGCTGAAGATCAGCGAGCGTTGACATGACCAGCGGATGCCAGATAATCCACCCATGCGTGTCATTATCGTCATGCCCGGCCAGATCCTTATACATCGCCTTCAGCACAGGGAGTAGCCATTCAACCATATCCCCAGTACGAACAAAAAGAAAAAAATTACTTGGCTGCCGCCCATCCTGATTTTCGGCAGAAGAAGCTGCCGCTTGTGTCAGTTTCTCATGCACCTGTTTGACAAGATCACTGCTGTCTGCCATGAACAAATACTTATCTGTCACGCTGAACGCGGGCTGCATCAGGCCATTGGCAAGGACCAGCGTGACAATATCAATGCCTGCGGAAAGAGAATGCACCTTCTGCAGGCCGCTTACCAGATTCTGCAATAGACCAGCAATAACAGATGGATCACGGAGAGCCACGCCCATACTCATAAGAATATGCGGATATTGTTCTCCCTGTTGTGGTGACGTATCCATATACAGCGCGAGTTCCTGACCAAACAGGTCAAAAAACTTCCGCGGCTCCAGCCCGGTGACCGATTTCAGATTCGACAGCATATCATCTCCCATGTATTTAAGGGGAAAATCCGTCATGCTGTCCCACGACTGTAACAAGAGAAGTGCCTGAAACCAGTTGGTCCACAGGGCAAAACTGGTATTTTTTGTTAGCCGCCCAAGAGGCGCGTGCTCCTGTGCGTCTGCGAGATGGTGTGCTGATTGAAACCTAGCCTGCTGCCCATCATCCAGGAAGGCCGTGAAGATAATATGCTGTTTCACTCCCTGTACCTCATTGACAAACGTCAAGGCATGCGGTGCGGGAAGCCCTGCATTCGCGAACCAGTCAGGAGCAAGGCCAAACAGCGTTGTCATGGCTTCTGGTTTGACATACAGAAAGGTCTCGACAAAACCTTTTGTTCGATTGCTATTCCAGGTGTGGTTAACCTCTTCCCCCAGACTGGTTCTGAAAAAAACAAACCGCTGCAACGCCTGATCCACGCAGTGATGGAGCAACTGTGCATCCAGAGACCAGGCGACCATGTCGTTATAAACAAAATAAGAAACCTGCATACCCTGAGAGAAATGCAGCGTGAGCAAACGTTCGCCCTGATAATACGTTGTAACGGTGGAACTGACCGGACCCCATAACCTGATAAGCAGCTGCCGCCACTGTTTTTCATCTGGACAATGTTGTAACACAATCAAGCAGGAGACGATCTCTGACCAGTCGGCATGTTCTGCCTTGCTCCCGGGTAACAGTGCAATGATGGTATGGCGGGTGAAAAGTGCTGACCTTATCACTTGACTCCGGCGTTTTGCCTCAAGCAACGCCTTGGTAAGTTTAGCTGATTGCGATGCATCAAAACCAAGCCGCGCAGCGAAGTCTGCAAAATATGATCGGGAGACCATCTTGCCAATAATATTATCCGGCCACTGCTGCATGAAATTCGATAAATCCGAACTTTCGACAAATGCAGTGGCTTCCAGGGGCAACAGATCAGCAAGATGCGAGGTATCGTCCGGCTGCTTGGTCAGGCCATAAAGGACGAGAGACAGGCCTACAGCAGCGAGCAGCAGAAAAACAAGGCGATTGAACATGGGCAAACTCTTGGCACGCGTTGCCAATGCGGGAATTTACTCAAGCGCACTGGTAACGGATTAATCGACAGAGTCCGGGTGGAACTGGTTCAGGAGTCGCTGAAACAAGTCAGGCAACAACCCATTGACCGCTCATGGTATGAAAATCTGTCTGGCAGATGCAGCAATGGGCAAACACATCCCTTTCTCCATTCATAGCTTGTCCATTGTTACCGCAACAGGGAAGTCTGTCAAGCATGCGCCTGCCAGAGTAGACAATCACTAGGTGGTAGTGGTAGCGACAACCATAAAAAAAAGGAACCGGGAATAATCCCGATTCCTTTTTCAACAAATCAAACTGAGCAACAGATGCTCAGATTCCGATCGGATACAGGCTGATCGCAAAGACACACACAGCGAGCACAAAGGTGCAGGCAGGGGCAAAGTTGGACATTGCCACATCGCTGTAAGTCTCATCAGCATCATAAAAGTACATGTTGATGATCAGCCGCAGATAATACCACATAGAAAGGATACTGCTGACAATCCCCAGAACCGCCAAGGTCACCTGACCGGCATTAATAGCACTGGTGATGATGTAAAATTTACCCATAAAGCCAGCTGTCGGTGGAATACCAGCCATGGACAGCAGAAAGATGCTGATGGCAGCCGCGGAATATGGCCGCACCTTGGCAAGACCTTTAAAATCATCAAAGGTGGCCCGTTTCTCAGCCTTCCCACCCAGATAGGACAGTGCACTGAAAATACCCAGAGTGCTGGCCGAATACGCTGCGAGGTAATAGGCAATAACCGCACCGGAGAAATGCTCAGTAGAAACTGCAACCAGGGCAATCAGCAGATAACCTGAGTGAACAATACCAGACGCTGCCAGCATACGTTTCAGTGACTGCTGCCCAATGGCGATCAGGTTACCGGCGAACATGGTCAGGACTGAGATATAGAACAGGAAGGTTATCCATCCTGCCTGCATCTGTGCGTTCACAACGAGGAAGTTGGCAAACACAGCAAAAATGGCTGTTTTCAGACCTGTGGCCATGTAACCGGTGATTGGTACAGAGGCTCCGTCATAAACATCAATAACCCAGGCATGGAAAGGAAAGGCGGCTGCTTTAAAAAGGAAGGCTACCATAATGAAGAAAGCCCCACCAATCAGACCAGGCGAATGCCAGAACCCATGCGCTGCAATATATTGACCGATTTTAACAAACTGCGTGGTGCAAGTCTGGCCGTAAACGAGCGCCGTACCCATGGTCAGGAACGCACCGGCAAAAGCTCCCAGCATCAAATATTTGAGCACAGCCTCAACACTGAGAATATTTTTGCGGTTGTAGCCAACCAGAATATAAATGGCCAGCGACATGATCTCCAGGGAGACGAAGACTGAGATCAGTTCCTGTGACATGGTCAACAGCAGCATGCCGGATGCAGCAAAGGCAATGAGGCTGTAATATTCAGGGCTGCAGAAATCATTCTCCTTGAAGTATGAGAGAGAACTCAGCGCCGTGAACAGCCCGCATCCAAGAATAATGAGACCGGATGCCTTGGAAAAGTTTGAGGCAACAAGGAATCCGTTGAATGTGTGCGAAAACAGCACCTCCGGACCCGGTAGACAAAAGGTCAGCTGCAACAGCAAGGCAACTGCAAAGATACCCGCGCATAAATATGCGGAGACATCGTTTGAAAATGCTTTGTAGGCAGCGGAGAGCATCAGCACAATCGCTCCCACACTCACGATAATCAGTGGTAAGAGTAACATTAAATCGTTCGTCATGATGATCATCCGGCCTTAGTTCATTTCAATGTTACGCCCAGCAATCTGGACGGAATTTGCTGATGCTGTGTGGACTACCGGTGCATTCTTTTGAGCGAAGACCAACTCCGTAGACGGGGTGATTTTGCTCAAAAACGGGTGCGGATACACACCCATGACAATGATGAGGAGAATCGCGGGCAGGAAAGTCAAACCTTCCACCAGGCTCAAATCTTTGAAGCCTTCAGACTGCGGTTTGGTCTTCTCAAAAAATACCCGTTGAAACATCCACAACATATAGCAGACACCTATGATCAGTGTTGTGCCAGCAAGGACGCCAATAGTGGTGTTAAATTTAAGGGCGCCAAGAATAATCATAAATTCGCCGATAAACCCGTTCGTACCCGGCAGCCCCACCGATGCCAGCATGGCGATGCCAAAATACAGGGCAAAAACAGGCGCTTTGTTTGCGATACCGCCGAGGTCGGCGATGTACCGTGTCTGCGTCCGCTCTTCCATAATACCAACGAAAAGGAAGAGGATACCGGTGCTCAGCGCATGGGCGACAATCTGATACACTGAACCAGTCAGAGCCTGCACATTCATGCAGAAAACACCCAGAGCAATGACCCCCATGTGGGAAGCGGAAGAAAATGCCAGCAACCGTTTAATATCTTTCTGGGTGATAGCAGCAATACCGCAATACATCATACCAATCACACCGCAGTAGGCCAAGAGCAGAGCAAACCGCGCGAACTCCATGTCAAACACGGGCACTACGAAACGAATAACCCCGTACACACCGACCTTCGCCATAATCGCTGACAACACAAAGGTGGTCGCTGTTGGTGCCTCGGTATAGGCATCGGGCAACCAAGTGTGAAAGGGAAACAGCGGGATTTTGATGGCAAAGGCGATCATGAAACCAAAAAAGGCCAATGCCGCCACTCGTCCATTAAGGTTGAGCTGTGCCATCTTATCCATGGCAAAGTTCCACTCATGAAACTGCGCATGATAGCTGACACCGACATAGATGATGGATGCCAGCATCAGCAAAGACCCAGCAATGGTGTAGAGGGTGATCTTCAGAGTCGCCGGCAGGCGCTTAGGCCCGCCATAGATACCGAGCATGAAGAAGACTGGCAGCAACATGATTTCCCAGAAGATATAGAACAAAATCATATCACTGGCACAGACAGCACCGGTCATGGCGCCCTGAACAAGCAGCAAGTTGGCGTAATACCCTTTTTCTCTGGTTGAGAAAATGAAGTACACCATGGGCAACAGGACAGAGGCAGCCATGAGTATAAAAAGGCTGATACCGTCAATGCCAAGCGAGTAGGACACACCAAGGGACGGAATCCAGGGGATGTGCTCCACAAATTCAAGATGCCCGGTCGCTTGAAACCTAGTGTACAAATCAAGACTCAGGATCAGGGTGCTCAGGGAAATAGCCATACCTGTAAAACGTGCAACCGTCCTGTTTGCGGGCGATGCAAGTAGCAGCAGCCCCGCAATAATGGGCAAAAAGATTATGACAGAAAGGACATGTTCAAACATTCTTCCACCTTATCAGTTCAGCGTTTGCGAGAGGAACAGGCATATTACACTCAGGCCGACGATCATATAAATGGCGTAGACCCTGACATATCCAACCTGGAGCACTTTGAAAGCGCTCCCAAGCAACATATACAGCGTACTGACGCTCTTTACCGGAGCATCGGTAACATTGGGATCAATGACTTTCCAGATAGCTGTACCAAGAGCCTTGTACGGCTGAACGAAAACGGCGTTATAGACTTCGTCCACATAGAATTTGTGATAGGCAAAATCAGCAAATCCAGAAAAGGACGGTTCGGGGGGATTATTCCCAAAACGTTTATAGGAAATGTACAAACCAATCGCAAAGGCTGCGATGCTGGCGAGAATCGCGATAATTTCAACAAACGCTCCCGTATGGGCATGATGCTCCATGACACTTGGTGCCAGCCAATGAGACACCATCTGATCGCCGCCGAAGATGCCGGGCAGGTTCAGATAACCAGCGAGAAGAGCGCCAACTGCCAGAATAATCAACGGCACTGTCATGACAGCCGGTGATTCCTGTGCATGCTCATAAATGTGCTGGTCACGCGGATCTCCGTGGAACACAACAAAGATCATGCGGAACGTGTAGTAAGCAGTCATACCGGCCACAATGACACCAATCAGCCAGATACCAAAATGCCCACTGGCCAAGGCGCTGTAGAGAATTTCATCCTTGCTGAAAAAGCCACTAAAGAGCGGGCAACCAGCCAGTGCCAAGGCACCAATGAGCATGGTGATGTAGGTTTTGGGCATCTTATTTTTCAAGCCACCCATTTTCCAGATGTTCTGCTCATGGTGCAGAGCACAGATAACAGAACCGGCACAAAGGAAGAGCAGTGCCTTAAAGAATGCGTGGGTGAACACATGAAAAATACCGGCCGAATAGGCGGCAACACCAACACCGGCAAACATATAACCAAGCTGGCTGACTGTTGAGTACGCCAGAATCTTTTTAATATCAGACTGGAACATGCCAAAGATGGCAGCCATCAGTGCAGTGAGAATGCCGATCCAGGCAACAATATCGCCAGCCAGAGTGACATGTGCGTAAATGAAGCTGAACCGGGCAACCATGTACACAACTGCCGTGACCATGGTCGCGGCATGGATGAGGGCTGAAACCGGTGTAGGACCAGCCATAGCATCAGGAAGCCAGACGTACAGAGGAATCTGTGCTGATTTACCGGTAGCACCAACAAACAGGAGCAGGCAAACTGCCAAAGCAACACCCGGAGTCAGCAAATGAGTATTGGCTTTCAGAGACAGGAAATCAAAACCATGGGTGCCGATGCCCCAGAACAGCACAGACATACCAAGCACAAAGCCCAAGTCACCGATGCGGTTGACAATAAATGCTTTGTTACCGGCCAGAACATTATTGGTGTCATCACTGTAAAAGCCGATGAGCAGATAAGAGCAAAGACCAACGCCCTCCCAGCCGACAAACATCACAACCGGGCTGTCACCCAACACCAGGATCAGCATGGATCCAAGGAAGAGATTAAGATAGGCAAAGAATTTACCAATTTTCTTATCTCCGGCCATGTATCCAATGGAGTAGATGTGGATCAAGGTACCGATCAGGGTCACGAAGATCAGCATCAAGCTGCTTAGCGGGTCTGCAAAAAAACCCATGTTGATATGAAGATCACCCACGTTGAACCAGGTAAAGGCGATATCCGTCAGATAGCGGCTGTCAGCAGGTAGCGCCCTTAAGGCGAAGAAAACTTTCAACGCCATCACAAAAGAGAGTACCGGTCCTATGCAGGCGAGCAATCCATAAACAATTTCCGGCAGTCTTTTCCTGTTACAGGTAAAGACATGCAGCAGTCCGATGACAACCGCCCCCAGCAGTGGGAAGAGCGGGATCATCCCCAGGTATGTCACGCTATGTTCCATGGAATCACCCTTTCAGCAGGCTGAACACATTGGTGTCCAGTTTGCGTTTATGTTTGTTGAGCAGAATCACCACAGCAAGAGCCAAAGCAGCTTCTGCGGCGGCCACGGCCATGACAATCATAGCGAGCACATGCCCGTCCATACTTGTATAGAGACGTGCAAAGGCGACAAACGCCAGGTTTGCTGCATTCAACATCAACTCAATGGACATGAACACAGTGAACACATTGCGGCGGGCGATAACGCCAACGATGCCCAAACAAAACAGGATGACACTCAAGTAGAGATATTCGTGTATCACTTGTCTCCCTCCTTCTTCCCTGCAAGAATCATCGCACCAACCAGCGCAATTAAAAGCAGGATGGAAACGATCTCAAAGGGCACCAGCCAGTTCTGAAACAACACCAGACCGACCTGATTTGTTCCGCCGAAACTTGATCCGATGAAACTGGCAGCACCATCAGGCAGACGGTTGATGATTTTAAACAGAAAATACGCAACCGGCGATACCACAACGAGACCGCCAATAACATTCAAGAGTTTCGTCTCTTCCCTAGGCAGATCATCAGGTTGAATGTTCAAAAACATGATGATGAAGATGATCAGTGACATAATTGCGCCAGCATACACGATCAACTGCAGAGCAAAAATCAGCTTGGCTGACAGCAGGGCATAAAGTCCGGCTAACGATATCAGCGTCACAACAAAGCTCATCGCCCCATTCATCGGATGACGAAACAACACTAATCCAGCCGCACCAAGCACCGCGAGTACAGCAAATCCTAGAAACAGCCCGTCAGCAAACATGATATCAAGCGCCCCCTTTCTTGTACTCTTCTTCAGAGAATGCACCCGGGGTGGCAAGCAAGTCATCAATGTGCATGACAAAGGAAGCTCGCTCAGTCCCGGTCACAGAAAATATACCCGTATCCATCCGGATGGCATCCATGGGACACGCCTCAACGCAGTATCCGCAATAGATGCATTCGAGCAGATCGATATCAAAACGAACCGGCATTTTCTCAGTCCTGCCGTCAACACGCTCACCCGCCGTGATCATGATACATTTGGCCGGGCAGTTAGTCTGGCACATGAAACAGGCCACGCATTTAACCGTGCCGTCTTCATGCTTGGTCAGTCGATGCCGACCACGCCAGCGCGCCGTGATTTCAGGCTGAACCTCAGGATAATGCCTGACTAACAATTTCGAGTTATCAAGGAAGTTTCGCATAAAATGGCCAAAGGTAACTGCCATTCCTTTAAAAACTTCGATGAGGTACAAACGCTCAAAGAGAGGTTTGCCTTCACGCTCCAATATCCGTGTCTTTATGCTCATGCCATTCCTCTCTTAGCTCAATGCGACAACCACTGCGCTTGTGACAAATATGTTTAGCAATGAAAGCGGCAGAAGCACCTTCCAGCCCAGCTTCTGCAGCTGGTCATAGCGAAAACGGGGCAAAGTCCACCGCACCCAGACATACACAAAACACATCATGGTTGTTTTAACCAGAAAGCTCAGGATCTGCAGAATGGCCACAAAGATGCGGTCTGCATTGTGAGGAGCACCAGAAACCGAGATCAGATAGACGAGCAGGACGATTTCAATGGCAATGACAGAGCCCCAAACACATTTCGCATAGACCAAGGCCTCACGCAGCCGGGGATCGTTTTCACGGGGATAGTGACTGACGTTATTTTTCATCATCCACATGTTGAAAACTTTCGCCAGTACCGGAATGGCGATCATGAGGAGGACGGTAATCCATCGTGCATTGTTCACCAGTGTTTCCGTGGAAAACCAGGGAATCTGATAGCCA
The DNA here is from genome assembly GCA_036746815.1 of Desulfobulbus sp. Lineage (GTDB taxonomy): Bacteria > Desulfobacterota > Desulfobulbia > Desulfobulbales > Desulfobulbaceae > Desulfobulbus. The sequence continues at coordinate 9,271 of DAIODL010000010.1, read as the reverse complement.
CCGAAGAAAAGCGTCACGATGATGGCGCTTGAGGTAAACATGGCCACATATTCACCCATGAAGAACATACCAAACTTCATGGAGCTGTATTCAACATGGAAACCAGCAACCAGCTCACTTTCACCCTCAGCAAGGTCAAAGGGTACACGGTTGGTTTCAGCAAAGGCGGCGACAATGAAGATAATTGCGCCAAGCGGTTGCAGCACAACGCCCCACATCGGAATAAAGCCGAACAGAAGCTGTCCCTGATACTGCGCAATGGCCGACAGGTTGACACTGCCATAGACAACGAGTGCGCTGACAATGGCAAGCCCCATGGGGATCTCATAACTGATAACCTGGGCAGCTGAACGCAGTCCACCGAGAATGCCATATTTATTATGCGACGACCATCCAGCGAGGATAATGCCGTACACCGAAAAACCAGCCAGAGCCAGGAACCAGAGGATACCAAGATCGGTTGGAATCGTCTGCATCATATAGGATTTGCCACCTATCTTCAGCACATCGGCAAAGGGAATGGCTGCAAACGAGACCACCGCGATAAAGAAGACAATTACCGGAGCCAGCACAAAGTAAAACTTGTGTTTGATATGGCTGGGGATGATATCCTCTTTGGTAATCAGTTTAATGGCATCAGGCAAATTCTGCACCAGACCACCCAGGCGAAAAACTCCAATACTCGCACGGTTGGGTCCAGATCGATCCTGAAAGTAGGAAGCGCCTCGGCGTTCCATCCAGACGAGGACCGCAATGAAGCAGAGTGGCACCAAGGCTCCAAAAGCGACCCTGAGGACAAGTAATAGGATATCAAGCTGCGACATTTGACACCTCGTTATCGGTTAATGCTTTTCCCTCCGCGGGAACCTGTTTCAAATCAATTCCCTTAAACGCAGGAACAGATTGCATCAAACCAGCACGCGCCTCCTGTACATCAGGTACCGAGCCGCCAAGTTGCTGCACTACTTGAATCAGATCAGGCAGTGGTGTGTTTTTCACCACCGCCACATCAAACTGCTGCACTACTTGATCACAATTGATCAAAATCCCACAATCCTCACTATACGAGGCAATGGGCAATGCCACACTTGCAAGCGTGGCACAGACACCGAGTGAAGTCCCCAGATAAATCAGTTTGGCCTTCTCACAAAGTGCCTTCAGATCTGCCTCTGGCAATGATTTACTTAACTCATTGTTAAAACTCACAATCACATCAGCATCACTGATGGCTGCAGTGAAAGCATCTTTGGTGCTATCGATACCAAGAATTGTGAAGGAAGCACGGTTGGCCGACTTATCATCCTTGATCAGGAAATCGTCACCATCACCAGCCTTGATGTATCCATCACTGAACCCGGAGAGAATCGCCTTGGAGCTGCCGGCAAACTGCTGGATGGCATACATCTGCTCCAAGGTGTTATTCGGCGACACCAGAAAAACCACTTTTTTCGCTTCACTAATCATTCGCCGGGTCGTTTCAATGGCCTCACCAACCTCGGTTTCCCTGCCATCAACCCTTGCGGCAAGAAGGCGGTTATCATTTTCCAGCTTATACGTCATACGGCCCGCATCACAGATGAAGTAGCCATTCACCTTTTCATTGAGCCGTGGGCGATAGCGGTAAATAATGTCATCCTTATATTTCTCACGGTTGTGATCGATATAAATATTACAGCCCTTGCTACATCCCTGACAGATACCGTGGCTTCTGGTCAAAAACCAGGCCCGCTGTTTGAAGCGAAAATCTTTGGATGTCATGGCCCCTACCGGGCACAGATCAACCACATTGAGTGCATAGCGGTTAGCCAGCGGGCGCCCCGGGAAAGTTGTCACCCGTGCTTCTTCACTGCGGTTGACGATACCCAGCTCGCCGGTTTTGGTGATCAGCCGGGTGAAGCGGACGCAGCGGGCGCAAAGTACACACCGTTCCTGGTCATGCACAACCCCGGCACCAAAATCCAACTTCTTATGTTTGAGGACCGGCTTGACCGTTCTGCGGCTCTTCTTGCCGTCATACTTCATGTAATAATCCTGCAGTCTGCACTCACCAGCCTGATCGCAAATAGGACAGTCAATAGGATGGTTAATGAATTCAAACTCCAGGATATCATGTTGGATTTTCTTTATTTTATCGGCATCCAGCTGCACTTTCATACCCTCTGCAGCCTTCGTCTTGCAGGCGGGTACAAGCGGGGGACGTCCGTCTTCAATGCCGACCAAACACATCCGGCAGTTGCCATCCGCCCCAAGAGCGGGGTGATAGCAAAAATGAGGAATCTCAATGCCGACAGCGCCAATAGCGTCGATCAGATTTTTCCCTGATTCAACTTCTACTTCCTGTCCATTGACAAACAGTTTTATCTTATCAGCCATGATATCCGTATCCCCGTTACATAGCGGTCTGAGAAGAGGCTCCACCGGAGACGTAAGCCTCGAATTCATGCCGGAATTTTTTCAAGTAACTGCGCGTTGACATGGTACAAGCCGCCGAAAGAACACACACGGTCTTCATCTCAATGTTGTCGCACAACTCCGTCAGCAGATCGATATCAGCCACCGTCCCCTCGCCGCGGATGATCTTCTTCACAATTTTGAGCATCCAGCCAAGCCCTTCACGGCAGGGAGTGCATTGCCCACAGGATTCATGGGTATAAAAATGGATGAGATTTTCAACCAGCTTCACCATATCAACCGTATCATCCAGCACGACAATACCGCCTGAGCCAAACATGGTCTTGTGCGCCGCCATGGACTCATAATCAAGGGTCACGTCCGCTGCCTCTTCGGGCGTGAGCACCGGCGTCGAACTTCCACCTGGGATAATCCCCTTGAGTTTGCCTCCGTTACGGACACCGCCAGCAACCTTCTCGATTACCTCAAGAATCGGCAGTCCAAGGGGCAACTCGTAAACCCCCGGTTTGTTGACAAAGCCGGAGATACCGAACAGATGGGTACCCGGACTTTTTTCCGTGCCATGCTGTTTGTACGCATCCGCGCCATTCGTCAAAATATAAGGGAGTGAGGCGATACTCTGGACGTTATTGATAATGGTCGGGCATCCATACAAGCCTTCCACGGCAGGAAACGGTGGTTTACTCCGCGGCTGACCTTTTTTGCCTTCAAGGGATTCCAGGAGCGCTGTTTCCTCGCCGCAGACATACGCGCCTGCGCCGCGGTGTACAGTGACATCAAGCTTGTACCCGAAGCCACCCACATCCTCGCCGAGATAGCCTGCGGCATAGGCCTCATCAATGGCTGCCTGTAACACCTTGACTTGGGTGGTGTACTCACCGCGGATATAAATATACGCCGAATGACTCTTAATGGCGTAACAGCAGGTGATGATGCCCTCAATCAGCAGATGCGGGTCTTTAACCAGGATATAGCGGTCTTTAAACGTTCCGGGTTCCGACTCATCAGAGTTGACGGTCAGATACACTGGTTTGTCGATATTTTTGGGAAGAAAACTCCATTTCAACCCGGTGGGAAAGCCAGCACCACCACGACCGCGAAGCCCACTCGCCTTGACCAGTTCAATAACCTCTTCGGGCTGCATGGAAAAGACCTTTTCCAGCGTGGAATAGGCGCCATGCTCCTTGGCCACCTCAAGTTTATTGGCGTCCGGAATATCGAATTTGGCACTGAGTATTTTAACTTCCATTTCGCTCGGTCTCCTTATTTCATCGTGGCCAAGAGTTCTTTGACTTTGTCTACAGTCATATACTCATAGAACTCTCCGTTCACCTGCATCACAGGAGCGGATCCGCAGTGACCGAGACACTCGACCTCCTCGAGACTATACATGCCATCAGCGCTGACTTCGCCAGGTTTGATGCCCAACTCCTTCACCAGGAAATCGACAATGGCCTGCTTGCCCAGCAGATAGCAGGAAAGTGTGCTGCATACGCAGATGTGATACTTCCCTTTAGGCTCCAGATTATACATGGTGTAGAACGTGGCAGCCTCATACACCATAGATGCAAAGGTCCCGATTCTATCGGCGAGATAAGCCATTGCTTCCGCGCTGATCCAGCCTTCTTGATCCTGAACCAACCAGAGAGAAGGAAGAATCAAGGATTCCCGAATGGGGTACCGTGTCACCAATCGTTCAAACTCAGCATCATGCTGCGCATCAAAAGCGAACGGTTTCCCCGTTTCTATCAGTTGTGATCGATCGCTCATCTGTCCAACTCTCCGCCAATAATGTTGATGCTTCCAAGATTGATGATCGCATCCGCAATCATCTCTCCCTCAATCATTTCATGGAAACCGCCCATCATGTAAAAACATGGTGGCCGAACTTTGCATTTATAGGGAGTCCCAGAGCCATCGGATACAAAATAGAAACCAAGCTCACCATTGGCCGCTTCAAAAGAATCGTACCACTCACCAGCAGGCGTGTGCACACCACCAAAAATGAGTTCAAAATGGTTAGCCAAGCCTTCAATTCTGGAATAGACGGAGGATTTGGGCGGCAAGGTGACATGCGGGTCATCCACATTAACAGGTCCTCCGGGGATCCGCTTCATGGCCTGACGAATGATGCTGATGGACTGGAACATCTCCTCAAAACGCACCATGATGCGATCGTAGATATCCCCGTTCGATCCAACAGGAACAGTAAAATCAAAGGTATCGTAATAGTAGTACGGGTTATCCTTACGAAGATCGAAGGGCACACCACTTGCGCGCAGACAGGGACCGGTATAACCATAGGAAAGAGCTTTCTCTGCAGGCATAACGCAGACATTCTGAGTACGGTCATGAACGATGCGGTTCTTCAAAACCAGCTTCAACGAATCATTGACACCCTGCTCAATGTCACGGAGCTGCTGCTCCATATCCGCTTCCCAGCCCTCGTAGAAATCGCGATACATACCGCCAACCCGGGTGAAGGAACTGGTCAGGCGGGCACCGCACAGACGACTGATGAAATCGTAAGAGGCCTCTTTCTGGTTGTACAGATACCAGTAGTTGGTCAAACCGCCCATATCAACCAGGTTTGCCGCGAGGCAGACCAAATGATCCAGCACACGGTAAAACTCACTCAGGATAACGCGCATGAATTTTGCGCGATCGGTAATCTCAACCCCGAGCCAGGATTCCACCGCCTTAACATAGGCGACGTTGTTCATCATGGATGAACAGTAATTGAGACGATCCGTGAGCGGAACCACCTGATTATAGGTCCGGTTTTCTGCTGTTTTTTCAAAACCGCGGTGCAGATAGCCAATCTCGTTCACGTTGGCGAGAATGGTCTCACCATCAAGAGCGGTCAGGATACGAATTGCACCATGAGTTGCCGGATGCGAGGGCCCAAGGTTGAGAAACATGATTTCGGTATTCAGATCTTCCGCAACAGAATGAATGATACCGTTATGCGCCAGCCGCGCCTTGATTTCCTTTTCAAGGGGATCTGTTTCATAACAGACCTGGCCTTTGCCGATATCATAATCCTTGCGAAGCGGATGTCCCTTGAACTGCCAGTGGTTGAGGATCCGACGCAGATCTGGATGTCCTTGAAAATGGATACCGTATTGATCATAGACCTCACGTTCGGCCCAGTTGGCTGAACCCCACAGGGACGTGGCCGAAGGCAACCCGACTTCCGGATTGGCCACGGGGACGTGCACCTGCACGAGCATATTTCCTTCCCAGTTCCTAAGAACATAAGCAACAGCAAAGCGGGTTGCCTGAGGTACCGGGTATTTTAAGTAATCAATAGCGGTAACATCAAGCAGCAGCCCAAAATTCAAGGCAGGATCATTTTTCAGACGGGAAAGGGTGTTTACAAGTTGGTCAGGCTGCACCTTGAGTACCACTGACTCGACACAGGTCTCACAGGGTACATCAGGCAAGGCGGCCTGGATTGTTTCTAGCGCCGTCGTATTCATATCAATCAAGAATCCCTTTAAAATCTTTGTGGCGATCGTTCACAACACTTTCGCCCTTGATTTTGTCCTGAATCTTCATCAATGCATCCAAAATCGCTTCAGGCCGAGGAGGACATCCCGAGATGTACACATCCACAGGAATAATGTTGTCAATGCCCTGTACCGTACAATAGTTATCATACACGCCGCCGGAACTTGCGCATGCACCCATTGCCACTACCCATTTGGGCTCAGGCATTTGTTCATAAATTCGTTTGAGAATCGGGGCCTGCTTGTAGCTGATGGTACCGCACACCAACAACAGATCTGCCTGGCGGGGGGAGAAACGGACAACCTCAGCACCCCATCGGGAGATATCCAGCTGGCTTGCCGCAGCACTCATAAACTCGATTGCGCAACAGGCAGTTCCGAAAACAAACGGCCACAGTGAGTACTGGCGCCCCCAATTGATGACTGCATCGAGCTTGGTGGTCAGTACAGAGTCACCCAGACTTGCTTCTAATCCTAACGCCAATTGAGCACCCCTTTCTTAAGAATGTAAATAAGTCCAGTCAGAAGAAGAGCCATGAATACCAACATCTCCGTGAAGCCAAACCAGCCCAGCTCACGGACATCCACAGCCCATGGATACATGAACACCGCCTCAATATCAAACAGCAGGAAGAGAATGGCGAGCAGGTAGTATTTGACGCTGAACTTCTGCTCCGCCAAACCGATCATACGCTTGACGCCGCTCTCATACGGATCATTTTTCGCTTTGCCATCAGCGCGCGGCCCAAACACCGTTGTTGCCAACATACCCAGCGGAATGACGAGAGCAATCACCAACAAGGCCACTACTGAAAGAACCAGTTCTGCTGCCATGAATCAGACTCTCCTTACATGTGGAAGAACAGATGACCCCTTCCTAAACAGAAGGTTATTATCAAAAGAATGAATGGCTATTCATTACCGACCCGGCTATCGCCTGTCAAGCAAAATAGTTTTTTGGTCAAGATCTCAAGCCGCTTAATCAGCGCATCAAACCAACAGCAAAATGGTCAAATTATGCAAACTCACAGGATGAACCGACACACCACCTTCTCGTTCCAAATATAAGGCAAGCATCTCATAACCTCGCGCATCAACCCTACTGTTCAAGAAACCAACACCCCATACATTGAACAAAAAGAACATTTAGCACAAAAGCTATTAAAAAATTCCCCGTCAAAAAATCTCAGGAGGCTAAATAGGAGCAGCAATAATCAGTCACCTGAAGCACACGAATCTGAAACCTGGATGCACCCGGCACTTGAAATGTGTCACCCGTCTTACAGGTGCTCCATACTTGTTCTCCCGGCAACAAAACTGAAACTTCACCACCAAGTATTTCCATCACCTCGGGTGCATCGGTAGAAAAAGTGAACTCTCCCGGGAGCATGATGCCAAGCGTCTTTCTCGTGCCATCGGCAAACATTACCGTACGACTCGTCACCTTACCCTCGAAATAAACATTTGCCTCACGTACTACACTGACATTATCAAAAACTGACATCGCAACTCTCCCCGGGTAATTGAGCAGCACAGGCTCTCATGCACCCCATCTATCGTGCATCAGGCTGCCATCCCCGCTCTATCAAAAATTTTCTGACTCTTTCGGTATAAAAAAAGCCTGAATAAAATTCAGGCTTCATCACAAAACATTACATCATTAGAAAGGTACATCATCACCTGTAGGCGGCGGCTCCGGAAAAGGGTCTCCGCCACCATAATGACCACCATATTCCGCAGATCCGGAACCGCCCGAAGAAGACCGGGGCGAAAGCATTTTCATCTCGCGGGCAATAATCTCTGTTGTAAAACGGTCATTCCCAGACTGATCTTTCCACTTGCGCGTCTGTATCCGTCCCTCAACATAGATTTTTGAGCCCTTAGAAAGGTATTCACCACATATTTCAGCTAGGCGCTGCCATGCCACAATGCGATGCCATTCGGTAAAGTCCTGTGGCTGACCATCCGGTCCCTTGCGGCGCTCTGTCGTGGCTAGAGAAAAAGTGGCCACGGCTGTTCCATTTTGTGTGTAACGCACCTCAGGATCTGCGCCTAAGTTGCCAATTAAAATAACTTTATTAACCATGCCATACCCTTGAACACTATAAAGATAAAAAAACCAATAAATCAACATTACCCAATAGAATAGTAAACTAGTTAGCTCAGGAATGCAAAATTTGTTCGGTATTTTTTATGTGCTCGATCACACCACTTCTGTTCCCAACTCTCTTAATAAAAAAGCCAGCCGCGTGTGACACGCGGCTGGCTCATACATCAGCTGACCAAGCCTCTTCGAAGGCCCTAATGACAGCTTTTTAATTCAAGGTCTGAAAATCGTTGTATGCATGCGCACCATGTTCGAAAACATCCAGGCCCATCATTTCCTCTTCTTCGCTGACCCGCAGTCCATGTGCCATGTCGATTACCTTGAACAGGATAAAAGCGACACCAAACGCCCAGACAAATGCGGCTCCAATACCATACAGCTGTACTACGACCTTATGGATGTCAAACCCGCCCGCATCGAACAAGCCAGCTGCCAATGTACCCCATGCACCGCAAACACCATGTACGGAGACAGCACCAACAGGGTCGTCAATATGCATCCGATCGAACGCCAAAACAGACAGTACAACCAGACAACCGGCAATGGCACCAATGATAACGGCACTGGTAGGTGTCACATTCGCGCATCCAGCCGTAATACCAACAAGACCAGCCAATGCACCATTCAGACTCATACCAATATCCGGCTTCTTAAACAGAATCCAGGACAGAATCATGGCAGCAACCGTACCTGCTGCTGCAGCCAGGTTGGTGGTCACAAAAATAGGTGCAATCGAACTGTCGCCAGTTAACGTAGAACCGGGGTTGAAACCGAACCAACCGAACCAGAGAATAAAGACACCCAGAGCAGCGATCGGAATGTTATGACCTGGAATTGCTTTGATTTCACCTTTAGGCCCAAATTTACCAAGGCGAGGTCCAAGGGCAATGGCACCAGCCAGGGCACACCAACCACCAATAGAGTGAACAACTGTAGAACCAGCGAAATCAATAAAACCAAGTTGTGCCAGCCAGCCCTTACCCTCGGTCAACGCGCCACCCCAGGCCCAGGAACCGAATACAGGATAAATGAAGGCGCAGATGGTAACGGAATAAATGAGATAGGCGGTAAATTTAATACGCTCAGCCACAGCACCCGACACAATAGTTGCAGATGTAGCAGCAAAGACAACCTGGAACATCCAGAAGGCGAGTGTCCAAGGATCACCATGAGGCCCAAGACCACCCGAAATGAAAAATTCAGTCGTTCCATAAAAGCCTGTTTTATTGATACCAAACAT
>DAIODL010000009.1:0-19363 GCA_036746815.1 Desulfobulbus sp. | reverse complement strand
CTGATCAAGCTTACCCAGACGGTAGTAGACCCAGCCCAGGCTGTCATGGATGTAGCCACTGTCAGGTTTCAGGGCGATGGCTCGCTGAATGTAATCAAGCGCCTGATCCAGATTCACTTTGGTGTTGGCCCAGCTGTAGCCGACAAAATTCAGGGCCGCCGCATGGTCGGGCTTGAGCGCAATGATCCGCTGCATGATGGCCAGAGCCGCCTCATGATCACCGTTGCTCTCCAGCTGCAGTCCATACTCGTACAGGAGGTTCTCATCATTGGGGAAAGCGTCTATCCCCTGCTGCAGCACCTTTTTGCTCAAATCGTCACGTCCCTCCAGCTGATACAGCGAGGAAAGCATGATGTAGAGTTCACTGTTATGCAGAGTGCCGATGGCAATCTGTTTTTCCAGCAGTTCCTCGGCATCGTCCAGCCGGTCCTGTTCGCGCAGGATACGCACCTCCAGGAAAAAAGCATCCGCAAACTCCGGCGCGGAGACGGGAATCATCTGAATCTGCACCAATGCCTTGTCCAGCTGTCCCTGTTCCACCAGCAACACAGCCAGCAGATAGTGCGCCTCGGAAAGATCTTCCTGCGCGAGAATGCGTTTGACAATATCAGCGGCTTTACGGAAATGCTTCTGCTTGGCGTAGAGCCGGGCAATGGTGAGATCAACCCGTTGCGGCTCCTGCGTCACCGTTTTCAGACGATTCAGCTCCTCAATGGCCTCCTGCTCCTTTTTCTGCAGCAGATACACGTGCACCAGAGCCACATGTGCTCCCTGATTGCGGGCATCACGCTCCAGGAGGTCCTTCAGCAGACGCACAGCGTCGTCGTAGCGCTCTGCCTTAATCAGGACGCTGCCCAGTTCCATATCCAGATCAGGTGACCAGTTCCGTGCCAAGGCTTTGTTATAATGGTCGATCGCCTCGTCAGTTTTGCCCAGCCGCTGATCCAGCCGTGCCATGAGCAGATGTCCCAGGTACGAGTCGGGCTCCTGACTGAGGATGCGGATCAACAATGTTTCCGCGCGCTCCGGCTGGTTGGAACGGATATACATCTCCGCCAGCAGCATCAGGATGGCGGGATCCTTGGGGTGCCGGTCGCTCATGAGCTGATACTGATGCAGGGCCGCTCCCATCTTATCCTGCTTGAGCAGAATCTTGGCATAGAGCATGCGCATAGCGGTCTTGTCCGGATGATCCTGCAGATAATCAGCCAGCCAATTGGCGGCTTCATCCGTCTTATCAAGCCTGAGCAGCAAAATGGGAATTTTTTCACTGATATAGTCGGCCTGCTCATCGCAGATCAGTGCCTTCTGATAATACTGCAGCGCCTCGTTAAAACTCAGCATGAGTTCAGCGTGGCGGCCCCACAAAAAATACACGGTGGCACAGCTGCGATCTTCATCACTATTCTGCGTTGCGGGCAGCTGGCGCACTTCACCCAGCGTGGTGGAAGTGGTGCCGGGTTTAGGAGCACAACCGCCAAGCAGCAGGGCCAGAGCAGCAAAAAAAACAAGAAACCGACGACGAACAGGAAGTGAGGGGCTGATCATTGCACACCTTGATGCTGAAGCAGGGGCAAAACTGCCGCACGGATGGAGGATTGCACATCTGCCATGGGACGAGAAGTAGGAATGCGGACGATGAACGGATGGGCAAAGGAGTCGAAGAGTTGCGCCACCTTTTCCAGTTGTGAGAGCTGCTCGAAATCATTTGGAATGTCTCCACGGCGGCCACGAATGCGGGCAATACTCTGCTCTGGCGTCTGGGTGAGCAGCACCACGAGATCCGGTTCCGGGGCAAATGAGTTGAGGGCGAAGATTTTGGCAGGGTCACCACCGGCCGCCCCCTGATAGGCTGCCGTGGAAAAATAATACCGGTCCGTAAGCACGATTTTACCGGCCTGCAGGGCGGGTTCAATGCATTCCCGCACATGCTGGCGGCGGTCCTGGAGAAAGAGTTCCAGTTCCTGGTCGAGCGTGGCCTGGGCGCGATGGCGATACAAGGCCCGGATCTGCTGACCATAGGGGCCTTCCGTAGGTTCCCGGGTTTCCACGACCTCACACTTTTTGTCTCGCAGAAACTGGGCCAAAAGCGGCAGATGGGTCGATTTGCCGGTACCATCAATCCCTTCAAAGGCGATCAGCATTCCCCTGTTCATGGCTGGTTCCACTGGTTGCGGTGGGTGACAATAGATCTGGCCATGACAATGGCCGCTCCGAGACTCGCGGCATCCGCCTGCCCCCTGCCGGCAATATCATAAGCCGTGCCGTGATCCACCGAGGTGCGGACTATGGGCAGTCCCAACGTAACATTGACGCCGTCTGCAAAATGCAGGAGCTTAAAGGGAATCAGCCCCTGGTCGTGATACATGGCTATGACCGCATCATACTGGCCGCTGGCTGCCTTGTGGAAAATAGTATCTGGAGGCCAGGGGCCGCTCAATTCCGCCTCGGCTGCCGCCTGGTCAAGAGCGGGCTGAATGATCCGCTCCTCCTCATCCCCGAACAGCCCCCCTTCCCCGGCATGGGGGTTCAGTGCAGCCACGGCGATACGCGGCCGGGCAATACCATAATCGCGTTTGAGCGAAAGCGCGGTGGTGCGGATGCAGTCCACAATTTCCTCCGTGCGCAACAGGGGACTGACCTGAGCCAGTGCCACATGAATGGTCACCAGCACCACCCGTAGCCGGGGTCCGGCCATCATCATGCGCACATGTTCCGTTCCGGTAAGCGAGGCCAGCATCTCGGTGTGGCCAGGGAAGGGATACCCCGCCTGCTGCAGGCTTTTTTTACTGATGGGGCAGGTGACAATCCCGCTGCAATCCCCCTGCTGTACCAGACGTACCGCTGTTTCGATGTAACTGCCCATGGCAGTGCCCGTGGCCGCATCAGGATGTCCCCAACGTACCGGCAAGGGGAGGGGACTCCCCACCTGAAACACAGGAATCGTGCCGGGCTGGATGGGCGTGCCTAGTGTCCAGTCCACTATGGCCGGCACCTGGTTCACCATAATGGCTGCTTGAGACAACACACCCTTATCCCCCACCACGATGCAGTGCGATGCGGTTTCGGGATTGTCCGCGAAGATGCGGCAGATGATTTCCGGACCAATACCCGCGGGACAGCCCATGGTAATGGCCAAAGGCGAGATAGAAGATGCGGGGTTGCGATGCTTGGATTCCATACCTTTCCTCATGAGTCAGCCGGCACAGTCAAAAGCGTTTTCCAGGTGCTCCAAAACCAGATGGCCGTCAGTGCCTGGCTGCAATGCAATCACATCAAAACGGACAGCGCAGTCCGCGAGCTGCCGCTCCTGCAGGAACTCCAGCGCGACCCGGCAGATCCGCTGCTGCTTGCGCAAATCCACGGCTTCCATGCCGCTGCCGAAGGCGGTGCTCTTGCGGTACTTCACCTCAACAAAAACCACAAGCTCCCGCTTTCTGGCAATAATATCTATCTCACCATACCGCTTACGGTAATTGGTGGCAAGGATCCCATATCCCTGGCGTGCGAGGTGTTGCGCTGCCTGACTTTCGCTCCAGGGGCCTGTCTTCTGACCAGGGAGAGGAGAGGATGATTTCCGCCACCACATAGTGCGCTCTCAAAAAAAGCTCACCAGAGGCGGAGAGCGGCAGAGGGTTGAGAGGGGGAATCCGCATCCAGCAATTCCCTGACCCCACGGAAGGTGCGGCGATGCAGTTCGCAGGGGCCAAAATGGCGCAGCGCTTCCCGGTGGGCCTTGGTGGGATAGCCCTGATGCCGGTCAAATCCGTACTGGGGGTACATCCTGGCCGCTTCACTCATGAAATGATCCCGGGTGACCTTGGCCACAATGGAGGCGGCCGCGATGGAGGCACTCTTTGACTCCCCCTTGATCAGGGCCATCTGCTCAACACCAAACGGCACCTTGAACTTGCCGTCCACAAGCAGAAAATCAGGAATCGGCGCGTCCGCGGCAGGCCTGCAGTTTTCTACCGCACGCCGCATAGCCTGGAGCGAGGCCTGCAGGATATTGATCTTCTCGATCTCCCGCGCATCCGCCCAACCTACACCAATAACAGCGGAGCTTTCCCGGAGCAGGGCAAAAAGCTGCTCGCGCTGCCGGGCCGTCAGAACTTTGGAGTCGCGGAAAGGTGTAGAGTCCTGCCCCGGATCCAGAATAACACAGCCCGCCACCACCGGACCGGCCAAAGGGCCGCGGCCTGCCTCATCCACACCGGCCACCCGGACAAATCTCTGGGCGTACAACGCCCGTTCCAGCGAAAAAGTATCTGCAGGAGAACACGCAGCAAGAGAGGATGTCAGCAAAGGCTTGGGCATAAGCGGACACAGACAGGTGCAGACAATGCACCCGCAAGACAAAAAAACAGGCATCCATCCATCGTCGCGATGCTGGTGTGCCTGTTTCCTGGAAAAAAGAGGATTGACGTGGTCCGCCAATCCTCTACCTGAACAATCGATGATCGATCAGACGATGCCTTTCTCGCGGATACGTGCAGCCTTGCCACGCAGGCCACGGAGATAGAACAGACGGGCACGGCGGACACGGCCGCGGGTAACCAGTTCCACCTTGTCAAGACGCGGGGAATGCAGGGCAAAGGTCTTCTCCACGCCAACGCCATGGGAAATCTTGCGCACGGTGAAGGTAGCGTTCATGGTGCCGCGTTTGCGTTTGAGCACCACGCCCTGGAAAACCTGGACACGCTCTTTGTTACCCTCAATGATGCGGATATGCACCTTCACGGTGTCACCGGGATGGAAATCCGGCATATCAAAACGCATCTGTTCCATATCAATCTTATCTATAATATTCATCGCCATCTCCATTCTTTGTTGACGACCGAAAACCACAATAGTGTTTTCCGCCGCGGATGCTTTCCATCCACTTATAGCTGCAGCCCCAAGGGACTTTTTCTTCTCAAAAAACGTTTACCGCCATCGGTTACGATGCAGACTGTATTCACTCCGCACGTCCCAGCAGCCGGTCAAGGATAATTGATGCCGCTGAACGCACTGAAAGATGATTAAAGGCTGTCGGCCCCGCCAGCGGCGGCAACACGCCGTCGACCATGGCCAGCACCGCGGGACTCAGCCCCCAGGCCGTGCCAAAAAGGAGCATTACCGGCACTTCCTGCTGGATCAGTTCCTGCACTTCCCGGCAGGAGCGAGTATCCGGCTGCTCTCTGGCACAGGTGGCCAGCACCAGCGGCCGCGTACCATATTGTTCCCCTGCCCGCGCGATCGCCTCCTCAAGGGTGGCGACTATGCGGATAATAGACAGCGCATCTTTGCGGTCCGGATTCACCTCACCGCCATATCCTTCGGTCCAGTGGCCGACGATCTGCGCGGCAAGTTCCTGCTGCTCCGCAAAAGGCGTAATCACCCAGTAGGTGCCGACTCCATACGTTTTACCGGCCCGGGCGATATCATGCAGGTCCAGGTTGGTGACAGCGGAACCAATGGTTTCACCGTGTTTGTTCACCACCGGATAATGCACCAGGGCAACGTCAACCTTCACCAGACGCCTCTTTCGTGGACCCCTGCACCACCGCGTCCACCTGCTCAAGCAGGCCCGCGGCTCGCAGAATCTTGCGCTCCGCTTTCGTAAACACCCGCGCTGCCAGTAACTCCGGCCGGCGCTGCAGACTCAGACTGACCGACTCGATCAACCGGTGCCGCGCCACCGCCGCGTGATCTCCCGAAAGTAACACCTCAGGTACCGCTCTGCCTTCAAACACCCGTGGCCGCGTGTACTGCCGGTATTTGAGCAACCCGCAGCTGAAACTGTCGTTGGTGGCGGATTCCTCACACCCCAGGACGCCGGGAATGAGGCGAATCACCGCATCCAGCGCCACCAGGGCCGCCAGCTCCCCACCGGTGAGCACATAGTCACCAATGGACATCTCCTCGTCCACATAGGCTTCGCGAAAGCGTTCATCCACACCCTCGTAGCGGCCACAGACAAAAATCAGCTGCTCATAATCAGCCAGCCGTTCCGCCTCCTTCTGCGTGAAGGTCGGCCCGATGGGACTGAGCAGTACCACCCGGCTCTTCAGGCCCGGCTTCCGGGCAGCCTGCAGACAAGCTGCCAATGGCTCGGGTTTCATGACCATGCCCTCGCCCCCGCCAAAAGGACGGTCATCGGTCATCTGATGCCGATCCGTGGCAAAATCACGGATGTTATGCACACCCACCGCGATCTGCCCAGCCGCCAATGCCCGGCGGATCATACCTTCCTGCAGGGGCGACGTAAAAAAATCGGGGAAAATTGTCAGGAAATCAAAGTACATCAAGGCCCTGTCAACGCCCCTTAACTGTTGATTTCAAGCAACCCCTCCGGCAAATCAAGCGTCACCGTCGTCTCGTCAATAGACGATACAAAGGCCCGCACCGCAGGAACCAGGTATTCCCGTTTGCCCTGCCGGATCACGAGGATATCCTGCCCGCTTCCGGCCAAAAAATGGGAGGCGCGCCCCAGCTGTCGGCCACCCGTGGTCTGTACATCCTTGCCAAGCAGTGTGTACAGATAAAATTCTTCAGAGTCTAGCTCCGGCAGATCGGCGGAATCAAGCCAGACCTTCCAGCCCACCATGGATTCCGCCTGAGTGCGATTTTCGCATTCCCGCAGACGAAGAATAACCTGCCGGCCACTGACCCGCGCCTGCAGCGGCGTCCACTGATGTTTTACTTTGTCGTCATCCTCCGCGAAAAAAAGGCGGGAATAACGGCACAAATCCTCAGGCTGCTCGGTGTACGGATGCACACTGAGCTCGCCCTTGATGCCATGCGGCCGGGCAATAACACCGACAAGCACATAGAAAGGGGCATCAGAGGACGAAGCTGTCTGCATCTTCTTCTCTCTCATACCGCCCGGAACCGCTGGAAATCACTCAATGATATCCAGCCGAACCCGCTTATCGCCCTCGGTCACAGCCGCAGCCAGGACCGCCCGCATGGCACGGGCTGTACGCCCCTGCTTGCCAATAACCTTCCCCAGATCATCCTGGGCAACCCGCAACTCAAAGGTGAGATTTCCCTCATCTTCCTGCTGGGTCACCGTAATCTGTTCGGGATGATCAACCAGCCGACCGGCAACGAACTCAATCAGTTCCTTCATACAGAGCGATTACGCAGCAGCCTCTGCTCCCGCAGCGCTTTTCTTGATCAGGCTGGCAACCGTTACACTGGGGGTGGCACCCTTGGAGATCCAGCCCTGCAGTTTTTCCTGGTCAATCTTGATCACTGCGGGATTCTCCATCGGCGCATAGGTACCGACGATATCGAGAAACTTCCCATCGCGTGGTGACTCACTGTTGGCCACAACTATACGATAAAACGGTTGTTTTTTCCGCCCCATTCTGGTCAAACGAATATGTACTGCCATTGCTGTAGATCCTCCGGTGGATATCGCTTGTGCAGATTTCTGCAAAAGCCGTAATTATGTACAATAAATAAAATATCAGCGAACAAGCCCCTTGGGGAGCTTACGGCGTTTACCGCCGCCCATGATGCCTTTCCCTTTAAAATTCTTCATCATTTTCAGCATCATGGAGTAACTTTTCAACACCCGGTTCACATCGGCAACCTCGGTTCCCGATCCCTTGGCGATACGCAGACGCCTGCTGGCGTCAATCATGCGGTAATTACGCCGTTCCTTCAGTGTCATGGAACGGATAATCGCCTCAGTTTTTCCCAGTTCCTTCTCGTTGGGCTTAGGCGCATCCTTGAGCTGTTTGAGTTTGTTCAATCCGGGGATCATCCCCATGATCTGCTCAAGGCTGCCCATTTTCTTCAGCTGCTGGATCTGCTCAAGAAAATCCTCCAGGGTGAAGGCATTTTTCTGCAGTTTTTTTGCCAGCTGCTCGGCATTTTTCTTATCAACGACCGCTTCTGCCTTTTCAATCAAGGAAAGCACATCGCCCATGCCGAGAATACGGGAGGCCGCGCGATCCGGATGAAAAACTTCCAGCGCTTCAACCGACTCGCCCACACCAACAAACTTGATCGGCTTGCCGGTTACTTTTTTCACCGACAGCGCCGCACCGCCGCGGGCATCACCCTCCATCTTGGTGAGGATAACGCCGGTAATCTCCAGATCGGAGTTAAACCGATCGGCAACGGTTACCGCATCCTGACCGGTCATGGCATCAGCCACAAACAGCACCTCGGACAGCGGCACCGTGCGGCTGATGTCCTGCAGCTCAGCCATCAGCTCGCTGTCTACATGGAGACGGCCAGCCGTATCAATAATAACAATATCTTCCGCCCCGGCGGCGGCGGCAGCCACTGCCATACGGGCGATATCCACCGGTTTCTGCGAAGTGGTGGAATCAAAAACCGGCACGCCCACCTGCTCCCCAAGCACATGCAGCTGCTCAATGGCAGCCGGGCGGTACACGTCAGCCGGCACCAGCAGCGGTTTGCGTCCCTGCGCCTTGAGATACCTGGCCAACTTGGCTGCAGTGGTGGTTTTACCCGAACCCTGAAGACCGGCAAGCATAATGATAGCCGGTTGACGTCCATCCAGCCTGAGTGGCTCGGCCTGGTTTCCCAGGAGAGCTACCAGCTCGTCATGGACGATCTTGACCACCTGCTGCCCCGGCGACAGGCTGGTCATGACCTCCTGCCCGATGGCTTGCTCGGTGACCGTACCTATAAACTCTTTGACGACGCCGAAATTGACATCCGCCTCAAGCAGTGCCGTACGCACCTCGCCCATGGCTTCCTGAATATTTTCTTCAGTCAGTCTGCCATGGCCGCGTAATTTTTTAAACGCGCTTTCAAGGCGATCGGTTAAATTTTCAAACATTCGTCTTTGGTGTTTGAGTAGAGTTTATCTTCGGCGAACGCACAAAAAGGCGCCCGCAACCCATTTGCGTACGGAAAATTGCGATTAATACCCGAGAAGCCTGTTCTTGTCAAGCAAGAACAAAAGCATGGCGGTACAGGTGCTTATTCACCAGTAATCGCCGTTACCACCTTGGCCAGGGACTCGGGAGTATCTGCCTGCAGGCAGGGAATGCTGGTTCCCTTGGGCAAAATCTTGCGCATCATGCCGGTCAGCACGTTCTTTGGCCCCAGTTCCACAAAAAGTTCCACCCCACTGGCGAGCATCTGTTCAATAATGGGCAGCCAGCGCACCCGCGAGGCGATCTGGCGGGCCATGATGGATTTGATGGCGTCCGGATTGCGTTCCCCTTCACCGGTCACATTAAAAAGCACCGGAATCTGGGGAACACGAAAGGGGATATCCGCCATAAATGCCGTAAAATCCTTGACCGCACCAGCTACCAGCGGACTATGATTGGCCACACTTACCTTCAGGGGAATGACCTTCGCTCCCTTGGCCGCACACAGCTCTCCCACTGCCGCAAGGCCTTGCTCGTCGCCGGAGAGCACGATCTGCTGAGCAGTGTTGTGATTGGCGACCACCGCCACGCCCTCACCGCGATACCCCTCGAGAATGGCCTCTACCGCTTCAATATCCAGACCAAGAATAGCCCGCATACCACCGGGATGGGCCGCGCCCTCGCGCTCCATCAGCTCGCCACGTTTGGTGACCAGCGCCAGGGTATCCTCAAGGCTGAGCACGCCGGCACCGTACAGGGCCGAATACTCGCCCAGCGAATGCCCGGCCAGAAAGGCGGGTTTGAACTCAGGCAGCAGTTTGCGCAGCTGCTGCAGACAGATCAGGTTAACGGCAGTGAGCGCGGGCTGGAGATAAAGCACCCGGGTCAGCTCATCAATGGGCCCCTCAAAGGAAAGTTTGCGCAGCGGAAAACCGGAGGCACGCTCCGCCATGTCCATGATGGCGGCGGCGTCCGCATCCTGCTCAATGAACTGCTGCCCCATGCCCAAATACTGGGAACCCTGTCCTGGAAAAAGAATAGCTGTTTTTTTCATAGACCATAACAAAAAAGGAAAGAACCACGGTACCCTGCCCGAACGCTACTGGCTGTCGAACAGGATGTTTTTGACAATAAAAAGAGTAACACCGACAGTGATGGCGGCATCTGCCACATTAAATGCAGGCCAGTGGTACGTGCGGAGATAGACATCGAGAAAATCGACAACAAACCCAAAGCGGATGCGGTCAATCATATTCCCCAGCGCCCCGCCTGCAATCAACCCAAGCGCCACGGTATACCAGGCACTACGCCGCCCGTAGCTTCGCTGGGCAATGAGAATGCCTATCAGCGCGACCACGGTCAGCCCCAGAAAAAAATACTGCCGCCACTGGGCCGGCTGCCCGGCCAGGATACTGAAGGCAGCACCATTGTTGGTCATATAGGTGAGATTGAACAGGTGCGGGATAACCTCGCGGCTCTCCTGCAGCAGGAAATGCTGCATAATCCACAGCTTGCTGGCCTGATCAAGGGCGACAACCCCTGCTATGACGACAAGAAAAATCGGCATGAAAATTCCCTATCGATCAAACGCCCAGTTGCCGCACCACGGAAGCGCAGCGGGCACAAAGGGTTGGATGCCCGGCATCCTCGCCAACCGTGGTGGCAATAGTCCAGCACCGCTCACACTTCCTGCCCGGAGCGGCGGTCACCGCAACCTCGACACCAGGCAGGGTTTCATCGGCAATAAAGGTCAGCCCCGCATCCTGCTGGCCCGCCAACCGCAGCGAGGAAACAATGCACAGCTCGCGTATCTCCGCAAGATTTTCCTCCACCAGATTCGCCCATTCAGGCGTCAGCTTCAGCACCACCTCGGCATCCAGGCTCAGACCAATGATTTTATCCTGACGCGCCCCTTCAAGCACTCGGGTAACAGCGCCACGCAGGGTGAGCAGCCTGGCCCAGCGCTCATCAAAGGCAGCGTCCGTGGCGATGTCGTCCACCGGTGCGAACCGGGCAAAGAAAATAGACTCTTCAAGCGGAGCATTCTCTTTAAGATGATGCAGATGCTCCCAGGCCTCGGCGGCAGTGAAGCAAAGGATCGGCGCCATCAACCGCAGCAGCCCGTCCAGGATACGGTAGGTGACCGTCTGCGCGGCACGGCGCTCCGGTCCATTGGGGACAGAGCAGTACAGCCGGTCCTTGAGCACATCCATATAGATACTGGAAATGGTTGTGCCGCAGAAGTTATAGAGCGCGTGATAGATGGAATGGAACTCGTAGCGCTCATAGGCGCGGATAATCCGTTTGCTCAGGTCCGCAAACCGGCCCAGCGCCCAAAGATCGATCTCCTGAAACTGGGACGCGTCCACCGCATCCTGCTGCGGATCGAAATCATAGAGGTTGGAGAGCAGAAAGCGCAGCGTATTGCGCATCTTGCGGTAGGCATCGGACACGTGTTTCAAGATCTGCTCAGAAACCTTCACATCGTCCTGATAATTCTCGCTGGCCACCCACAGACGGAGTACTTCGGCACCGTACTTGTCGATCACCTCCTGGGGCGCAACCACATTGCCCACAGACTTGGACATCTTCTTACCCTGACCGTCCACGACATAGCCGTGGGTGAGCACGCCCTTGTAGGGTGCGCGGCCGCGGGTGCCCACCGAGGTGAGCAGGGAAGACTGGAACCAGCCCCGGTGCTGATCGCTGCCCTCCAGATAGAGATCCGCTGGCGACCGCAGTTCCGGACGCTGCTCCAGCACCGCCGCGTGGCTGGTACCGGAGTCAAACCACACGTCCAGAATGTCGGTTTCCTTTTTGAAATGATGACCACCGCAGGAGCACTGCACGCCTTCGGGCACGAAATCCTCCGCCTCATGACGGAACCAGGCGTCGGCACCCTCCCTGGTGAACAGCTCGTCAATGCGGGCACTTACCGCCTCGCTGCGGAGAATTTCCCCGCAATCCCTGCAGGTGAGCACGGTCACCGGCACTCCCCAGGTCCGCTGCCGCGACAGACACCAGTCAGGACGCGCCTCGACCATGCCGTAGATGCGCTGCTGGCCCCAGGCGGGCGTCCAGGTGACTTCATTGATCGCGGCTAGCGCCTTGGTGCGCAGATCAAGTTTTTCCATGGAAATGAACCACTGGGCCGTGGCCCGGTACATGACCGGCTTTTTGCAGCGCCAGCAGTGCGGATAACTATGAGTGATAGGCACCTCAAACACGAGTGAGCCTTCAGCCTTCATGTCGTCGATGATACGGCGGTTTACATCCGGCACCTGGGCACCGGCGTAGCGGCCGGCCTCGGCTGTGTAGCGGCCCTCGTCATCCACCGGCGACAACGGCTCCAGACCGTAGCGCAGTCCGGTGAGATAGTCGTCCGTACCATGGCCGGGCGCGGTATGCACGCAGCCGGTACCGGAATCGGCAGTCACGTAGTCGGCCAGCACCATGAGCGAGTCGCGCTCCATGAACGGATGGTGGCAATGCTTTCCTTCCAGACCATGGGCGGAAAAGGTGGTCAGAATCTTGTAGTCGCTGATACCAAAAAGCTGCATGCAGGGGGCGACCAGCTCTTCCGCGAGAATCCAGACCTCATCCCTTACCGACACCGCGGCGTAGGCGAAATCTGGATGAAAGGCCACGGCCAAGTTTGCGGGCAGGGTCCAGGGCGTGGTGGTCCAGATGATCACCATCACCTTCTTGCCCGCCAGTTCCGGCGCCACATCGCTCAATTCGTCCTTGACCGGGAACTTCACATAGATGGAAGGCGATGTGTGATCCGCGTAATCCACCTCTGCCTCAGCCAGGGCGGTGCCGCAGGTGGCGCACCAGTACACCGGCTTTTTGGAACGCACAACAGCCCCAGAAAGCAAAAATTTATTGAATTCACGGGCAATGGTCGCCTCATAGGGCAGGTTCATGGTGAGATAGGGGGTACCCCAGTCACCGATAACACCCAGCCGCTTGAACTGCTCGCGCTGGGTTTTGATCCATTTTTCAGCATACTTGCGGCAGGCCGCCCGCTTACTCAGGATGGGAATGGTCTTTTTCTTCTCTCCCAGCTCCAGATCCACATTATGTTCAATGGGCAGGCCATGGCAGTCCCAGCCAGGCACATAGGGGGCATTAAAACCGGCCAGTCGTTTGGAACGGAGGATGATATCTTTAAGGACTTTGTTGAAAGCGGTGCCGAGATGGATATTGCCGTTGGCATAGGGAGGACCGTCGTGCAGCACGAAGAGCGGACGTCCCGCACTTGCCTGTTCAATTTTAGCGTACAGCCCCTCTTTCTCCCAGCGCTTGAGTACCATGGGCTCGCGTTGGGTCAGATTGGCCTTCATCTTAAAATTCGTCTGCGGCAGGTTCAGCGTTTCCCTGTAATCCATCATGATTCCTAAAAAAAGTGTGAAAAATCGGCAATACCCGAGACAGTTTACAAAGACATAGATTGTACCAATCCCGCTTTAATCTGCAAGGGAAAAGGGGAATGACCCGGATCGGGCCATCGGTTTCCATTTCGGCCACTCGCCAATGACGGCTTGTTTTTTCCCGCTGGAGGTGTATTTTGACTCCATGTTTATGGAGTTTTGAAGAAAAAGAGCTGGAGAAGTGCCGTGACCTCGAAATCATCCATTCCATGTTCCCTCTGTGGCTGTCAGGTCAATGTTTCCCTGACGGAAGAAGGGTATTGCCCGGACTGCGCGACCCTCGCCCGCACCATCCATGAACATCCGGAACTGGTCCGTACCCTGTGGCAGCATCTGCAGGATGAACCCATCCTGCCCAAAGCGCCGCCCCATGTCATCGCCAACGAGGCCGAGCTGCCCGATGTTCTGGACGGCAAGCGCTATCGCACCATCGACCGCGACCGCAACAAGTGGTATCTGTCGGTGAGCGAGGTGGAGGGCAAACCTGTAGAAATTTTTGCCTCCACCGCCTTTGACCGTGACCACGAACTGCAGTCACGCATCTCCACCCTCACCACCATCACCCGTCTGATCTCTTTGCTGCTGCGGCATATCTTCCTGGGCGAGCAGTTGACCTTTGACAAATGCCTCCGGCAGATCCAGCGCAGCTCACGCCAGAAAAATGATCTACCGGATATGATTTACGGCGTGCTCAGCCGCTATCTCCCGCCTGAGCAGAGGAAGCAAGCCTGATACCTTGCGTCTGCCGCAAGCCCGCAGCACATATATTACAGCTTGGCCATGAATTTTTCGGTTTCGATGATAAACCGCTCGTGGCGCCCCTTGCCGATTTCCCCGCGGTCATCGCTCGCGGTTACCTCAAACACCAGCCGCCTCCGGTCCACTTCAACCAGGGTGGAATGGCAGATCACCTCTTTTCCCACCGGCGTGGCCCGGCTGTGACTGATATCCACTTTGGTGCCCACGGTACCAAAGCCTTCCGGCAGATAAGGCAGCACGGACAGCAGACACGTTTTTTCCATCAGCGCCAGCATGGCCGGCGTGGCGAACACGGCCACCAGGCCGCTGCCGTAATGGGCTGCCGTATCCTCGGCACGCACGACCTGCAATTCTTTACCCTGAACACCTGCGGGAATCTGTATATCCATATGCTTTTCTCCTTTGTATTGATATTGATTTTTTTTATCACATTTCCTCTGCTACTGCTTCATGGCGGCAGGCACTTGCCGCTGAAAACGTCAAAATAACCCCCTGCTCTCTTCATGATCCTGCGGTTTTTGCAAACTTTTCTCCGGATACAGGAATTATAAAAAATCCCGCACACTCTATGCCACAGAAACCTGCGCACCACACCAGAGGTATCTTGTAGAATATGCGATTCCATGCTACAGTGTACCGATTTTTTTGTACACGTACCAGATGGTTGAGAAAAAGACAGGAGCAGCATGCTGACGGCCGAAAAGTTTTTTGCAAGACGCCGTTTATTTATTCCTCATTCCCAGGACAGGCTCAGGTTGCAGTACTGATTGGTCACCGCACATCCATGGCAACGCAGAATACCCCCATAGATCAGGAAGATACATCGGCAACCGAAACAGCCACGCTCAGCTCCCTGTACTCCTTTTTTTCGCTCACCATGCGCTATCCGGATTCCGCTTTCTGCGACGAACCCATGTTTTCCACCCTGGAAGCGCTGCTTACCTCACTTGACTGGCAGGACGATCTTACGGCCCTCAAGCAATGGTTGAAAACATGTAAGACGCCGCTGGACGATCTGCGTACAGAGTATACCCGGTTGTTTATCACTGCTGCGCCGGGCACCACTATTCCCCCCTATGCCTCGGTCTATATGGATGGCGATAGAAACCTCCAGGGCAAGACCACCGAGCGTACCCGGGATTTTTACCGCGAACACGGTTTTGACCTGGCCAGCGAAACTGAACCGGCTGACCAGCTCAGTCTGGAACTCGATTTTCTGGCAGCGCTGACCAGAGACGGCCAGATGGAAGCGGAGGATCTGTTCCTGCGCACCCTCTTCCGGCCATGGTTTGAGCGTTTTGTGGCACAATGGAAACAAGAAGCTCGACACCCCTTTTACGCAGTGTCGATACGGTTAATTGATTTTTTCACCAAGGAGGAACAGTAAATGGCAATGAACCTGACCAGGCGGAAGTTTCTGCAGACCGCCTCGATTGCCGTTGCGTCCGTGCCGCTGTCCAAGGTGGCGGCAAAAGCAGCATCAGCATCTGGAGTTGTCAAAGCCCCCCTGGTTGCACCGGGGAGTTTCAAAAACACCCAAACGGTAGTGGGTGGCGTATGCGAGATGTGTTTCTGGCGCTGTCAACTGGTCGGAAAAATCCGTGACGGCCGCCTCGTCAAAATCGAGGGCAATCCCAAATCTATCGACAACGGGGTATCCATCTGTGCCCGCGGCAATGCCGGTATCAAACTGCTCTACGATCCGGACCGTCTCAAATACCCGCTGAAAAACGTGGGCAAACGTGGTGCCCCCACGTGGCAGCGTATCTCCTGGGACGAGGCACTGAATACCTGTGCCGCAAAACTCAAGGCCACGGCCGAGAAGTATGGCTCCAAGGGTATCGCCATGTTCCCCCACGGCTCTACCGCCACCTACCCTATGGGATTTTTTGAAGGGGTAGTGGGAACGCCCAATGTCTCCGAGGCCTCCTTCTTCCAGTGCCGCGGTATCCGCGACACCGCCTACATGGCCACCATCGGCCAGCCGCCGGCGGAAAATGTGGATATGGCTAACGCCAAGGTCATCTTTCTCCTGGGCTGCCATTTTGGTGAAAACATCCATGTCTCTCATGTAAAAAATTACCTCAAGGGGTTGCAGAACGGGGCCAAACTCATCGTGGTGGATCCCCGCTACTCCGCCTCTGCCGCCAAATCCGACATCTGGCTGCCCATCCGCCCGGGTACGGATACCGCCTTTCTGCTCGCGATCATGAATTATCTGATCGAGAACAAGCTGTACGACGAGGATTATGTGGAGGATGTTGGGGAAGGTTTTGACAAGATGGCCAAGGGCATCAAGGAATGGACCCTTGAAAAGGCTGCCAAGGAATGCGACATTCCCGCCGCGCAGATCAAGCAGGTGGCGGATCTGCTGGCCGCCAACAAACCGCATGTTTCGGTGCATCCCGGCCGCCACGTTTCCTGGTACGGCAATGACTTCCAGCGTGAGCGTGCCCTGGCCTGCCTGACTGCCATGCTGGGTGCGTATGGAGCCAAGGGCGGCTTTGTTCCACCTAAGGGCCCCAAGGGACTGGCTAAGGTGAAATGGCCCAAGGGTGAACACCACGAAGAAACGCTGCAATCCATGAAGGACGTGTACCAATTCTCCCCGCCCGGCACGCCCACGGATCTGATCCGCGACACTGCTATCACCGGCGATCCCTATCCGATCAAGGCTTGCGTTGTCTGGGGGCAGAACCCGATCCAGACCATCCCCAACCAGAAAAAAACCATCAAAATGCTGGAGCAGATGGACTTTGTCATGTGCGTGGATGTCATGCCCACAGACATCACCATGTATGCCGACATCCTCCTGCCCGATACCTGCTACCTTGAACGCTACGATGTCATACGCACTGGTATGCAGTGGGATTTCGCGGAGAAACCGCAGCAATTCATTGCTCCCCGTATGCCGCTGGTTCAGCCTGGTTTTGAACGTAAGGAAAGCATTTATATCACCAACGAGATCGCCAAACGCATGGGCTATGGCGACAAAATCCCGGTGCAGACACAGGAAGAAAAGCTGAACAAGGAGCTTGCCCCACTGAAGCTCACCATCGACTCGCTCAAGGCCGAGCAGGGCATTCATATCCAGCCGGGCGTGACGCCTTATGGCGACATGGAACTGGAAGTCCTTTTTGCCAATGATGATCTGGCAGACGCCGATTTCCCGGCCATCCCCACCTATATTCCTGTGCCGCAGCCGCCGGCGGGCTTCATGCGCCTGCTCTATGGCCGGGCGCCAGTGCACACCTTCAACCGCAGCCAGAACAATGTCTGGCTTATGGAGCAGATGGGCACCAATCCCGTGTGGGTCAATGACAAAGCGGCGGCCAAGCTGGGACTGAAAGATGGTGAGACCGTTTCCTTCATCAATCAGGATGGGGTCAAGTCACGCACCACCACCACGGTGAAGGTGACCCCCGGTATCCGTCAGGACTGCGTGTACATGTATCACGGTTACGGCACCATGAATCCGGAAATGAGCGTCGCGGTGAACAAGGGCGTGGACGACTGCAGCCTGATCACCAAACTGGCGGTGGATCCCGAAACCGGTGCCCACGGCATGCGCAACAACTTCGTCAAACTCGTGAAAGTCGGTTGATTGCGGTCCAACGGTCCCCAACTGTTGCCGCCACACCTTGTAAAGGAGACGTACTATGCATTATGGCATGATTATCGATGTCGATAAGTGTGTGGGCTGCCACGCCTGCGTCATCGCCTGTAAAGCCGAGTGGGAAGTGCCCACACAATATAACCGCAACTGGGTGTTCCGTCTGGGCCCGAGCCTGACCTCAACAGGCATGGCCTCCACCTATTATCCAGGACTCTGCAACCATTGTGACAATCCGCCGTGCGTACCGGTTTGCCCGGCCGAGCCGGTCAATATGACCTTCAAAGACGCCAAAAGCGGAAAAACCGTGACCATGGCCGTAGCCGCCACCTGGAAGGATCCTTTCAACGGCACGGTACAGGTGGACCGTGAACGGTGCATCGGCTGCGGCGCCTGCGCTGCTGCCTGCCCCTACGGTGCCCGCTACGTGGATGCCAGCCTGGCCGACGACAACTGCCTGGGCAAGGTGGACAAGTGCACCTACTGCATGCCCCGTGTGGCCCAGGGACTGGAGCCTGCCTGCGTGCAGACCTGTCTGGCTCGTGCCCGTATTTTCGGCGATCTGGACGACCCTAATTCCGAGGTTTCCCAATATGTGAAGAAGGGTGCCTTTGGTCTCACTTCCAAGGAAGTACAGATCGGTCCCAATGGCCGCTACTACGCCAGCAAGCCGGGTGATAAGGAACTGCTCATGAAGGCTGCCCCGCAGAAGATGCCCAAGGTGTCACTGCGCCGGGGCCTCATGACCACACTGTCCCTGACCGCCAAAAATCAGAT
The DNA here is from genome assembly GCA_036746815.1 of Desulfobulbus sp. Taxonomy (GTDB): domain Bacteria; phylum Desulfobacterota; class Desulfobulbia; order Desulfobulbales; family Desulfobulbaceae; genus Desulfobulbus. Next base: position 935 of record DAIODL010000009.1, on the reverse strand, counting down.
CAAGCAACTGGGTGTGCTGGGCATGGCCGGCGGGTTGCTGGTAAAAGCATTGCAGGAAACTGACGACAAATAAGTTTTTACCCGTTTCGCTGCAAACGTGTTGTTCATCCCCTGCCGTCTGTTGACGGCAGGGGATTTTTTTTGGCTCCGCAATATAATAGTCTGTTTTTACTGGTGTCCGCGCCATGCTCAAAAAATAGCAGCCCGATCAGGGCAAAATCCGCGAGGAAAAATGAGCCATCTCGTGTAGTATGGGAACCAGTTTCATTACGCTTTCAAGCACATTACCAACCATTTGTTTTCATTTATAAAAATGAGGATATCATGCCCCGCTTTCTACTCCCTGTTCTGTTTGCTGGCCTGCTCCTTGCCGGATGCGCCCCAACCACGGTTGATTCCCTCACCAAGGAGGCGGGCGCACAAAAAATATCCGGCCAGGCAATCCTGACACTGGTCAAGGGCAATACCCTGCAGCTCCATGGCTTCAAGCAGGATGTCGATTTATTCTTTTCCCCCTCGGGCAAACTGTTTGCCAAGGATGAGTTCAGTACAGACAAGGACAAGGGCCGCTGGGACGTCAGCGCGGGCGGCAATCTCTGCTTCCGCATGCAGAAGTGGTGGGATGGAGACATGAGCTGCTACGCCGTGTATTCCACGACAAACGGTCAATACCGCCTGGCCACCAGTAATGGGGTGCTCAAATATACGGTGGTGCCCCAGCAGGGTGACAGCTCCTCCCTGTACAGCAACGCTGACGAGAAACGCAAACAGGACCGCCGCTCACTGCTTAAGGCAGAAAAGCAGGCTGAGGCAGGCAGTGTAGAACCACAACCCGCTGTGATTGACGAGACGGTACAGAACGACCAGTCTTCCGGGGACAACACGGCCACCGTGGCCTATATGGCCAAGAACTGTCCTGGCTGCAGTTTTGCCGG
>DAIODL010000008.1:0-22194 GCA_036746815.1 Desulfobulbus sp. | reverse complement strand
GCAGTGTTCGAAGTGCCGCGGCGCATGCCGATGTAGGAGCCGCCAAAGAGCGTATCCAGTCCGCTGATTTTACCGGCCGAGACCTCGGGTTTGACAATCCAGAAGGCGGTATCCTGTACCAGGGAGGGCTTGGCCTGGTTGTCCATGGCAATCACCAGATTAACGCCCTTCATGTCCGGATCGATATTAAGTGTTTTCACCGTGCCCACCGGGATACCACGCACGATGACCTTGGTTTTGCCTGGATTGATGCCGGTGGCGTCCGTGAAATGCACGGTGATATCCACCCCGGCGTCGCGCATGCCGGTGTACAGCAGCCAGCCGCCGATACACAGGGCGACGAGTGGTAAAATCCAGATGGGCGACAGACTGCGGCGGTTGTGAATGATAGGTTCTTCCATGGTCCTTTATTGTTGCGTTGAGGCCTGCAGGGCGGCATCCCAGAGCAGCCGGGGGTCGAAGCTCAGTGCGGCGAACATGGTGGAAAGCACCACGCCGGTAAAATAGAGCGAGGCCGGAGCTGCAGTGATGGAGGTAAGAAAACCAAACTGCGCGAGCGAACAGAGCAGGGTGATCACGAAAATATCCAGCATGGACCAGCGGCCGATGAATTCGATCAGGCGGAACATCACAGCCTTGTGCTTGAGCCAGCTATGCCAGCGGAAGTGGATAGAGAGGAGAATAATGCTCATGCCGATGATCTTGAAAAGCGGCACCAGCACCGAGGCAATGAGAATCACCAGGCCAATACCGTATGACCCCTCCTGAAAAAAGTAGATAATGCCGTCCATGATGGTGGAGCGGCTGGGATCACCCATGGCGTCCACCTCCATGATGGGCAGCAGATTGGCTGGCAGGGTGAGGACCATGGCGGTCAGCACCAGTGCCCAGGAGCGGGCGATGCTGTTGGGCTTGCGCTGGTGCAGCAGATGCCCGCAGCGGGGGCAGCGGGCTTTGCCGGTTGTTTCCCGGTAATTCGCCGGCAGCAGTTTGTGGCAATCGTGGCAGAGCAGAAAATCTTTGGGATTCGTACTCTGCGGCAGGGGGATGTCTTCCTGGTTTTTTCTTTCCATCTGGGCCCAGAAAAGCGGCGCGTCAATGGTCGTCTGCGCGGCCACCGTGGTGACCACCAGCCCGATCAGACAGAAAAAACCGCCATTAAGCGAGACCGTAGCCAGATGCGCCATCTTGATGATGGTAATCAGCACTCCCACCAGAAACACATCGGTCATGGCCCATTCACCCAGGTGATGATAGCCCCGGAAAATGGCGGAGAGCAGTGGGGAACGCCAGCCCAGGCTTAACCCCAGGGTGACCGCCAGCAGCGACGAGAGGAGCAGCAGGGGAAAAAGCAGGGTGGTAAGCGTCACAATGGTAGCCACGAAGAACTGCTTGTCTGCGAACATGGCGATGCAGGCATGGAAAATGGAACTGTTGCTTTTCAGTCCCATCACGGAAAAGGTCATGAGCGGCAACACATTGGCGGGCACATAGAACAACAGACCAGCCAGGCTCAAGGCCAGCCCTTTCTGCAGAGGATGGCGTTTATAGCGATGCAGCGGCTGTGCGCAACGCGGACAGACAGCGGTCTGCTTGGGCTCAAGATGCGGCGTTTTCAGGATGAGACTGCAGTTGGGGCAGACAATAATGAGTGGTGATATGGAAGCAGTAGCGGCCATGATTGATGCAGGCAAATAAAACCAGTAAAAGCCGGAAACACAATAAGTCAATAGTGTTGAAACTCTTTCTCATGAAGACAAAAAACTATACAGGGCTTCTCCAAGATATACAAGTGCGCCATCATCAGGCGGCATATTTCCGTACCCTGCCGCATTCCCGGAATGCTTTTTTCAGGACTGCTCCGCAAAGTCGTCGGGAAACCTGCCGGCAGCAGGCATACACAGGAAAATGGCGGATTCTCTGAAAACAGTGTATAGCTGACAAATTTGCCTCGTGGAGAAAGGCGGCAGACTTGGCAGGTTTTATTTGGTGGAGAGGAAGGCCGATGCGTCAGACGGAACAGGAAAAAATTGCCGCCCGAAAACGGGCCATGGCGCAGGTGCGGCGGCTGCCCAATATTCGTTTGTTTATTCTTTTTCGTGTGCTCTTCAACGCCCGCTTCTATTACCCGGTTTTCACCATTCTCTTTCTCGATTTTGGCCTGAGTCTGCAGCAGTTCGCCCTTTTGAACACGGTGTGGGCGGTGACCATTGTGCTCGCGGAGGTGCCCTCGGGAGCCCTTGCGGATATGCTGGGGCGCAAAGCGCTTATGGTTTCCACCGCGGTGTTCATGGTGGCGGAGATTGCCCTGATCGCCTTTGTGCCTCTGGGGCATCCGCAGTTGGTGCTGTCGGTGTTCATCGTCAACCGGGTGCTGAGCGGGCTGGCGGAAGCCATGTCCAGCGGCGCTGACGAGGCCCTCACCTACGACACTCTGGTGGCGCATGGGCTTGCTGATATGTGGCCGCGGGTTCTGGAGATTCAGATGCGCACCCAGAACGCGGTCTATATCGGGGCGATGACCGTGGGTGCGGCGGTGTATGATCCGGACCTGGTGAACCGGGTATTGCACTGGTGCGGGAGCTCGCTGGTGTTGGACCAGCATGTCACCATGCGCTTTCCCCTGTATCTGACTTTGATGTTTGCGCTGCTGGCCCTGGCTGCCACGCTGCGCATGCGGGATATTGCGGCAGATGGGACGGGTAAGACACGCGTGAAAAAGCAGGGGGCCTGGCAGATGCTGCTCCTTACCCTTAAGGCGGGCCGCTGGATTCTGCACACCCCGCTGGCCCTGGCGGTGATTCTCTTTACCATGACCTTTGATCATATCCTGCGGCTGGTAGCCACGCTCACCAGTGAATATTACCGGCTCATCAATCTACCGGAATCGCTTTTCGGTGTGCTGGGTAGTCTGGCGGCGGTAGTGGGGCTGTTTGTGCCGCAGCTCGCCCGCTGGATGACCGAGCACTGCTCGCCCGCGCAGAATGCGGCCTACCTGGCCGTGACCATGGTGGCGGCCCTCTTCGGCATGGCGCTGTTCATGCCTAATGTGGTAGGGATCATCCCCATTATCGTCATCTTTGGCGGTATGACCATGATGAGTCTCTTTACCAGCCATTACCTCAACGAGATGACCACCTCGGATCAGCGGGCCACAGTGCTCAGCTTCAAGGGTATGGCCTTAAACACTGCCTATGGCATCATCGGCGTGGTTTTTGCGGGCATGGTGCAACATTTCCGCGCAGGTGAACTGGCGGCACATCCCGGATGGACGGCGCTGCAGCTTGAAAATCAGGCCTTCAAGATGACCGTGCACTGTTTCCCCTGGTATCTCATGGCCGCGCTGGCCGTGGTCACGCTGATCTGCCTGCCCGGACTCTTATGGAGCAGTCGGCAAACTCAGGGGAAACATTCCGCTTAAGCGGGTCAGCGGGTTTCCGGCACACCCAGTTTTTTCAGTACTGGGATCATAGGACAAAATTTTGTGAAGCCAAACTGCAGGAGGTTGGCGCCGACAAGGGCGGTGAAAATCAGCCAGTAGAGACTGACTGTAACCGCCAAGAGGACACTGATAAGAATGAAACAGCCGGCAATGACATGGATCCAATCGGTGACAATCATGAGAGCCTCCTGAAGGAAGGGCACAAAGTGATACCGCGGGACGCGGCTGAAAAAGCGTGGCCGCCTGCCGCAGGTTTTGGATGTTGAAAGAAATAAGCGTTCTCAAACGCTTTGTCAAAGCACCATTTCAGGTGTCGTGTTATGGGGAAAAATCGGTTATGGCATTGTTCTTATGTCATGAATGTGGGAATGATTTTTCTTTTTTAAAAAAATCTTGTAGAATCTGCACCGTATCCACATTTGTGACAGGAGAAAGTGGACAATATACATCTGAAATCAGCTTGTTAGGAAAGGGCTAGTCCCTTTCGGAGACGCTGCATTTCGGGTAAGGACAGGTTCTTGCCAAGGGGGATGTCTATGACAGCAGAGGAAAAAATCACCAGTTTGTTGGCCGAAGGTAAAATTTTTCAGCCGCCGGAGGCCGGACGTGACCAGGCCTGGGTGAAGTCCATGGATGAATACAAAAAAGCGTATGATCATTCCATGAAAGACCCGGAAGGGTTTTGGGCTGAGCGTGCCGAGCAGCTGGTGACCTGGGATAAGAAATGGGACAAGGTCCTTGACTATAATTTTGATACGCCGGAAATTAACTGGTTTGTCGGCGGCAAATTGAATGTGTCGGTCAACTGTCTGGACCGGCATCTCACCGATGGCCGCAAGGACAAAATTGCCCTTATCTGGCAGGGTGAGGCGGAGGATGATGTCCGCACCTTTACTTATCAGGAGCTGTACGACGAGGTGTGCCGTTTTGCCAATGTCCTGAAGAAAAAGGGCATGAAAAAGGGCGACCGCGTCGCCGTGTACCTGCCCATGATTCCGGAACTGGCCATCACCCTGCTCGCCTGCACCCGTCTGGGCGCCGTGCATTCCGTGGTTTTTGCCGGTTTTTCGGCGGTGTCATTGCAGAGCCGCATTGAGGATTGCGAGGCCAAGGTGCTGGTCACCGCGGATGCTGTTTTGCGCAGCGGCAAGGCTATTCCCCTGAAACCCAATGCCGACGAAGCGCTTGCGACTTGTCCCAGCGTGGAGAGCTGCATTGTGGTGCGTCGGGCTGGCAGTGATATCAACATGCAGGCTGGCCGTGACACCTGGTGGCACGATGAGATCTCCGCTGGTGATATTACCCCGGTCTGTGCGCCTGAGTCCATGGATGCCGAGGATATGCTGTTCATCCTCTACACCTCCGGTTCCACGGGCAAGCCCAAGGGCGTTGTCCACACCACCGGCGGTTATCTGACCTACGCCATGCACACCACCCAGTGGGTGTTTGACCTCAAGGACGAGGATGTTTACTGGTCTACCGCCGATATCGGCTGGATTACCGGCCATACGTATATTCTTTATGGCCCGCTGGGACTGGGCGGCACCACGGTGATGTTCGAGGGCGTGCCCACCTATCCGGGACCGGACCGTTTCTGGAAGATTGTGGAGAAATTCAAGGTCACCATTTTCTACACCGCGCCTACCGCCATTCGCGCCCTCATGCGCGAGGGGGTGGAGCCGACCCAGAAGGCGGACCTCTCCAGTCTGCGCATCCTCGGTTCCGTGGGCGAGCCCATCAACCCCGAGGCCTGGATGTGGTATTACATCAATATCGGCAAGGAAAAGCTGCCAGTGGTGGATACCTGGTGGCAGACGGAGACCGGCGGTATCATGATCGCGCCGCTGCCTTATGTCACTCCGCTCAAACCTGGCTCAGCCACGCTGCCGCTGCCGGGTATTGATGCAGCTATCTTCAACGAAGAAGGCAAGGTGGCCGGACCCAACGAGGGCGGTCATCTGGTTATCCGCAAACCCTGGCCAGGCATGCTGCGCGGTGTCTTTGGCGATCCGGCCCGCTTCAAGAAAGCCTATTTCAACCGCTATACGGACACCTACGATCCCGAGGATGGTGCCCGTCGTGACGAGGATGGCTACTTCTGGATCATGGGTCGTCTGGACGACGTGATCAACGTGTCCGGACATCGTCTGGGCACGGCTGAGATCGAGTCCGCCCTGGTGGCCCATGAGGCCGTGGCCGAGGCGGCTGCCGTTGGTATGCCACATCCGATCAAGGGCCAGGCCATCTTCGCCTTTGTCACTCTGATGTCCTGGGCCGAGGAAAGCGAGGAGCTGCGCACCGAGCTGCGTCAGCATGTGCGTAAGGAGATCGGGCCCATTGCCTCGCCGGATGTGATTCTGTGGGCACCGGGACTGCCCAAAACCCGGTCCGGCAAGATCATGCGCCGTATCCTGCGGAAGATCGCTGCCAATGATTTTGAGAACTTTGGCGACACCTCCACCCTGGCCGATCCCACCGTGGTCGACGTGCTGGTGGAAAGCAAGAAGGAACTGGGCTGATCACAGTTCCTGCGAGCGGGCCCGGCGGCAGCTTGCCGGTCCGTGAAAGCAGTTATTACTATGTTTTTCATGGCAGGCGGGGCACTGGGTGTCCCGCCTGTTTTGTGTAACGCGAGTGCTATCGTTTTTTCTTTGCAACATTTGATTTCATGGTATCATGCAAAACTTTGCGGGGAGAAAGGGCTTGTTAGAGCCTCACTTAGCGTCGCACGTGGACAGCAGTTGCGCGGTGCCGCGCATGTACAGCATCTTGCAATGTGGTACATCCCTTAGTCCTTAACGCCATGGCAACACGATGACCGGTAACGATATCCGTAAGAGTTTTCTGGAATTTTTTGAAAGCAAAGGCCACACTCTTGTCGCCTCTTCTTCGCTTGTTCCTCATGATGATCCCACCCTGCTGTTCACCAATGCAGGTATGGTGCAGTTCAAAAAAGTATTCATGGGCGAGGAAACCCGTCCCTATGTGCGGGCAACCACGGCTCAGAGCTGCGTCCGTGCCGGTGGCAAGCACAACGATCTGGAAAACGTCGGCTATACCGCCCGTCACCACACCTTTTTCGAAATGCTGGGCAACTTTTCCTTTGGCAATTATTTCAAGAAGGAAGCCATTGCCTTTGCCTGGGAATTTTTGACCGTCAACCTGGGCATTGATCCGCAGAAACTCTGGGTCACCGTCTATGAGGACGATGACGAGGCCTACCATCTATGGGAGCAGGTGGACACGTTGCCCAAAGGCCGCATTGTGCGCATGGGCAAAAAGGACAATTTCTGGGCCATGGGCGATACTGGTCCGTGCGGCCCCTGCTCTGAAATTCATATCGACCAGGGTGAGGGGGTTGGCTGCGGCCGTCCCGAATGCGCGCTTGGTTGCGACTGCGACCGGTTCCTGGAACTGTGGAACCTGGTGTTTATGCAGTATTACCGCGATGAAAAGGGCGTGATGACACCCCTGCCCAAACCCTCCATTGACACCGGCATGGGGTTGGAACGCGTGGCCGCGGTACTGCAGGGTAAATTCAACAACTTCGACTGCGACCTGTTCACTCCCATTATTGACTACGTGGCAGGGCTGTCCGGAAAAAAATATCACGAAAACAATGCAGACGACGTGTGCATGAGGGTCATCGCCGATCATGCCCGGGCCACTACCTTTCTCGTGGCCGACGGTGTGCTGCCCTCCAACGAGGGCAGAGGGTATGTGCTCAGGCGTATCATGCGCCGGGCCATCCGCTATGGCCGTTCGCTGGGGCTGCAGTCGTTTTTCCCGGGTGTGTGCGCTCTGGTGACGAATCTGATGGTGGGTGCCTATCCGCATCTTTCCGGTAACACCGGGCTTTTGGCCAAGGTGGTCACCAACGAGGAAGAGCGCTTTGGCGAGACCCTGGATTACGGCCTGAGCAAGCTTGATCAGGAGATTTCCCGGCTGCAGCGCGAGGAAGGAGACAAGGCGCTCATCAAGGGCGATTTCATCTTTAAACTCTACGATACCTACGGTTTTCCCGTGGATATTGTCCGCGATATCGCCATTGAACGGGGAGTGCACTTTGATGAGCCCGGTTTTACCCAGGCCATGACCCAGCAGCGCGAGCAGTCGCGCAAATCCTGGAAAGGGACGGATGTCAGCCATCTGGCTGCGGGCATTATCGAACTGGGCACCCTGGGTAAAAAGGCGGAGTTCATCGGCTATGGCGCGATCCAGGGTGTATCCACCGTGGATGGCATGGTGAACGAGGCTGGACAACTGGTGGATTCGGCCAAGGCCGGCGATAAACTGCACATCTTCTGCCCGCAGACACCATTCTATGCCGAATGCGGTGGTCAGGTCGGCGACCAGGGTGAAATCATCGGGCCCAAGGGCCGGTTTGTGGTCACCCAGACGCATGCTCCGGTGGAAGGATTGATCCTTCACGAGGGGGAGATGGTCGAGGGCGAGTTGCATTCGGGCGATCAGGTGGATCTTCAGGTGGGCGAGCGGCGTATTGACACCGCCTTGAATCACACGGCCACGCACCTGTTGCAGGCCGCATTGAAGCGGGTGCTGGGCGATCATGTCAAACAGGCCGGATCGGCTGTGGATCACAACCGGCTGCGTTTTGACTTCACCCATTTTTCACCTCTCAGTCACGGCGAAATCTGCACCATTGAGCAGATTGTTAACACTGAGATCCGCCGCAACGAGCCGGTGGTGACACGTGTCCTTGGCCGGGAGCAGGCCATTGGTGAAGGCGCCACCGCCCTTTTTGGCGAGAAATACGGCGAAGAGGTGCGGGTAGTGAGCATTGGCGGGTTCAGCAAGGAGCTCTGCGGCGGCACGCACGCGAACCGTACCGGTGATATCGGTTTTTTCAAAATCGTCATGGAGAGCGGTGTTGCCGCTGGTATCCGCCGTGTCGAGGCGGTGACCGGGCCTGGAGCGGTGCGTTGGGTGCAGGAACTGGCCCGCCAGACCGCGGCTATCAGCCAGGTCATCTCCGGGCCCATTGAGGGCGCGGTGGACAAGATACAGAGCCTGCTCAAAAAACAGAAGGATCTGGAACGGCAGATCGCCAATCTGAACGCCTCCATGGCCCTTTCAGACCTTGACCATCTGCTTGGTTCAGCCGTGGATATCGGCGGGATGCAGGTCATTGCCAGCCGGGTACCGCTGGATTCGCCCAAGACGCTTCGTGAAATCGGTGACAAGGTGCGCGACAAGCTTGCCAGCGGCATCATCGTGCTGGGCGGCGAATTTGACGGCAAGGCTGCGCTGCTGGCCATGGTGAGCAAGGATCTGACCGGACGCATCAAAGCTGGTGAGCTGGTGAACCGGGTGGCCACCGTGGTGGGTGGCAAAGGCGGTGGCCGTCCTGACATGGCGCAGGCTGGCGGCACCATGCCGGACAAACTCGATGATGCCATTGGCAGCGTGGGCAGCATCATTAAAGGGCTGGCAGGAATTTGAGCATGAACGTTTCATCTGAGAAAGAGCGTATTGTCATTACCGGAGTGGGACTGGCCGCGCCTGGCGCGGACAATCTGACGGATTTTCGCGCCAATCTGCTTGCGGGCAAAAGTGGTATTTCCTCAATAGATCTGCGCTACATGGGTGTGCATCCCGCGGGTCTGTGCCATTTTCCTGAAACCAAATACCGGAAGAAACGGGAAAACAGCCGTGGCACCCGCGCCGGCTGCATTGGTGTGTACTGCGCCAACGAGGCCCTGGCGGACGCGGGTATTGATTTTTCCACCTATGACCGTGCCCGGACCGGTGTGTACGTTGGCCTCACCGAGCACGGTACCGTGGAAACAGAAAACGAGGTCTACAACATCAGTCAGTATGACTATGACGTGAACTACTGGACCCACCACCACAACCCCCGCACCGTGCTCAACAACCCGGCTGGCGAGATCACCATGAATCTGGGTATCACCGGACCGCATTATGCCATTGGCGCTGCCTGCGCCGCGGGTAACGCCGCTCTGATTCAGGGCGTGCAGATGCTGCGGCTGGGCGAGGTGGATCTGGCGCTCTGCGGCGGGCTGTCCGAGAGTGTGGGCTCCTTTGGTATCTTCGCCTCTTTCCGCTCCCAGGGAGCACTGGCGGAAAATGCGGATCCCACCAGGGCCAGCCGCCCCTTTGACATGGACCGAAACGGCATTGTCATCTCTGAAGGCGGTTGCATATTCACTCTGGAACGGCTGGATGCGGCCCTTGCGCGCGGCGCCAAAATTTATGGCGAAATCACCGGTTACGCCATCAACTCCGATGCCCGTGATTTCGTGCTGCCCTATGGCCCCCGCCAGCAAGAGTGTATGGAGGCGGCTCTCAAGCGCGCGGGGCGTAAACCCCAGGACATCACCATCGTGAACACCCACGCCACCGGTACCAAGCAGGGTGATGTGGAGGAGTGCAGCGCCGTCCGGGCCACCTTCGCGGACTGCCCCAACACCTGGTTCAACAATACCAAGTCCTCTATCGGTCATGCCATGGGCGCGGCCGGAGTGCTGGAACTGGCGGGAAACCTGCCTTCGTTCACTGACAATATGGTGCACCCCACCATCAATCTCGACAATCTGGACCCGGAATGCGCTCTAGACGGCCTGGTGGCGAACACTCCGAAGAAACTTGATCGCGTGGATTCCATCCTCAACAATTCTTTTGGTATGCTGGGGATCAATTCCGTAGTAGTGGTCGAGCGGTTGGTGACAAAGTAAAGACAATATGGTAAGGGCAACTTTTTTGTCCAACCGTTACTTATTTTTTGTTTGATGAAGAGGAACAACGCATGACCCGTGAGCAAATCAAGGATGTGATTCTTGAGATTATAGCAGATATTGATGAAGAGGCGGATTTCGACAACCTGGACGCGGATGCGCCTCTGCGTGACCAGCTGGAACTGGATTCCATGGATTTTCTCGACATTGTAATGGAACTGCGTAAACGCTATAAACTGCAGATTCCCGAAGAGGAATATCCTGAACTGGCCAGTCTCACCAGTTGCATCAACTATCTGGAACCCAAACTGAAAAACGTCTGATTTTCTCTGCACTCCCCGGCCGCCCGGTCTGGGAGCGCTTTCCCTCTGCCCATGGCTGCATACCAGCTCATCATTATTGGCGGCGGCCTTTCGGGTTTGGCGGCTGGCATCCGTGCCGCCCGTTTCGGGCTGACCACGCTGATTCTTGAGCGGCACTGCCTGCCAGGCGGACTTAATTCCTACTATGCGCGTCAGGGACGGCTTTTTGAGACCGGCCTGCACGCCATGACCAACTGCGCGCCCCCGCGGGATAAGCAGGCCCCGCTCAATCGGTTGTTCCGTCAGCTGCATCTCTCCCGCAAGCTTTTCGACTTCCACGAACAGCTCGGTTCGGAAATCCGTTTTCCGGACAGGAAATTACGGTTCACCAACGATATCGCTGTACTGGAGGCAGAAATCGCGAGTCTCTTTCCTGGGAGCATCGATGCCTTTAAACGCCTGCGGACGGATATCGCCACCTACGATCCCTTTGCCGCCGTGCCCTGGCGTTCAGCCCGCGCTTTCCTCCGTGCGCACCTGGCAAACCCGGACCTGGAGAATATGCTGCTGCTGCCGCTTATGGTTTATGGCAACGCCGAGGAACGGGACATGGACCTGGGCCAGTTTGTCATCATGTTCCGGGCGGTATTTGAGGAGGGGTTTTTCAGGCCCGAAACCACCATGCGCGAATTTCTTGCGCAGCTGGTGGAGCAGTACCGGTCCTATGGCGGCGAACTCCGCTATCAGGCGCCGGTGACCCGTATTGTGGAGCATAACGGGAGAGCTGTTGGTGTGTGTCTTGAAAACGGGGAGGAGTTGAGCGCGGAGACGGTGCTTTCCACCGCAGGCATCCCTGAAACGATCCGTCTCTCCGGCTGGCGGGAAGAGATCGATGCGTACTGCGGGCATATGAGTTTCATGGAGACCATCTCCGTGCTGCCCTGGGACAAGGCGGCAGACTTAAGCCGGAATCGCACCATCATTTTCTACAACACCCGGCAAACCTTCGACTATGTCAGGCCGGATACCCTGATTGACCCCTCCTGGGGCGTCATCTGTTTTCCCGAACATTTCATCGGTCTGCCTGTCATCAAAACCGGTCAGGTACGCGTGACCAACGCGGCCAGCTATCCCTTGTGGAAGAAGCTTTCTCCGGCTGACTACGCAAGGGCAAAAGCGACCATGGTGCAGGCATCTATCACCGCCAGTGAGGAAATTATTGGGAATTATCAGCCGTCCATTGTATATCAGGACAGCTTCACTCCGCTGACCATCGAGCGGTACACCCGCAAGGCCCAGGGAGCGGTGTACGGCAGCGCCCGTAAAATCCGGGATGGCCGCACACCCTGGCCCAACCTCTTTGTAGCCGGCACTGACCAGGGGTACCTGGGCATTGTCGGGGCCATGCTCAGCGGTATCACCATCGTTAATCAACATATTCTGCGTTAGCGGCGACTATCGGCACCTGAGCCTGAGAGCCGCGAAGCGCCTGCTTTACGTCTGTCACACCAGGGAGAACGATGCATTTCACCCCGCTTGCTTCACTGCAACCGCAGTATGACGTCATTGTCATTGGCTCCGGCCTCGGCGGCCTTACCAGTGCCAACCGGCTGGCCGCTGCCGGTCACTCGGTACTGCTTCTCGAACACCATATTCAGCTCGGCGGCCTGGCCACCTGGTTTAAGCGCGGCGGTCATATTTTCGATGTCTCCCTGCACGGTTTCCCCTACGGCATGGTCAAAACCTGCAAGAAATACTGGGGCAAGGCCATCCGCGATTCCATCGTGCAGCTGAAAAACATTGTGTTCGACAACCCCCAGTTCTCGCTGACCACCACCTTCAGCAAGGACGACTTCATCCGTATCCTGCAGGAACGCTTCAAGATCGCGCGCGATGTGGTCGAGGGGTTCTTTGCCAAGGTGGATTCCATGAATTTTTACGACGACCAGTCCCTCACCACCCGGGAGCTGTTCGCTCAGTTTTTCCCCGGCCGCAGCGATGTGCACCGGTTGCTGATGGAGCCTATCTCCTACGCCAACGGCTCCACCCTGGACGAGCCGGCCATCACCTATGGCATTGTGTTTTCCAACTTCATGAACCGGGGTGTGTTCACCTTCCAGGGCGGCACCGACAAACTCATCGGTCTGATGACGAACGAGCTTTTGGACAAGGGTGTTGAGATCGCCACCAGCGCCAGGGCTGAGCATATTCTGGTGGAAGATGGCAAAACCACGGGCGTGGTCGTGGGCGGCCGCACTATCAAGGCGCGGGCCGTGGTCTCAAACGCGGGCATCACTAACACCATCGACCAGCTGGTGGGGCGGGAGCAGTTGACCAAAGCCTTCCGCGACCGGTTTACCAGGGTCAAGGTGAACAACTCGAGCTGCCAGGTCTATTTCGGCATCCGCAGGGGTGAGCAAATTGACGACATCGGCGACCTGCTGTTCACTTCCACCGCATCAGAGTTTTCCTCTGAAGAGATGCGGCGCATGGACACCAAAAGCCGCACCTTTTCGCTCTATTACCCCAAAACGCGGCCCGACGCGCCGCCGGATTATACCATCGTCGCCTCCATGAACGCCAATTACGACGACTGGGCGTCCCTTGATAAGGATGCGTACGCCGCAGCCAAGAAGGCCATGATTGAAAGGTGTCTTGATGACCTGGAACGCTACATTCCCGGCGTGCGCGGCAAGATCGACACCATTGAATCCGCCACCCCGCGCACCTTCAAGCACTACACCCTGCACACCAAGGGCACCTCGTTTGGCACCAAGTTCGAGGGGCTGGATGTCTCCCGTTCCCTGCACAAGGAGATCGGCGGACTTTTCCATGTGGGCTCGGTGGGCATCATCATGAGCGGCTGGCTCGGCGCCATCAATTACGGTGTCATCGTGGCCAATGACGTGGACGCGTATCTGCGGGGCTGAAATGATGCGCGTGATGAACAATAACCTCAGAAAATTAGGCTGACGGATGCTTGAATTTGCGGAGAAAAAAGCGGTGGTCAGCGGAGCCACGCGCGGGATTGGCCGGGCTATCACCCTGGGGCTGCTGCACCAGGGTGCCTCGGTCATAGGGCTGTACGGCGGTGACAAGGCCTCCGCCGAGGCCATGCGGGCCGAGTGCGCGGAGTTCGGCGAACGGTTTTCGCTCAGTCAGCTTGATGTCAGCGATTACGAGGCAGTGTCCGCCTTTTTCGGTGGTCTTGAAAGCTCCTGGCAGACGCTTGATATCCTGGTCAATAATGCGGGCGTCCGCCGCGACGCCATTTTGCCGCTGATGAAGGAGGCGGACTGGCGGCGGGTCATCGACGTCAATCTCACCGGCGGCTACAATATGTGCAAGTTCGCGGTGCCGCTCATGCTCCAGCAGAAATACGGCCGCATTCTCTTCGTCACCTCGCCCATGGGGCATCTGGGCTTTGCCGGGCAGACCAACTATGCTGCCTCCAAGGCCGGCCAGGTGGGGTTGATGAAGTCGCTCTGCAAAGAGGTGGCCAAGCGCAAGATCACGGTGAACTGCGTGTCGCCGGGGTTTATCGTCACGGATTTCATTGGCGATCTGCCCGAGGCCCAGGCCAGGGAATACAGGAAGATGGTGCCCGCGGGCCGTTTCGGCACAGCTCAGGAGGTGGCCGAGGCCGCGCTTTTTCTCTTGAGTGACCGGGCAGCCTATATCAACGGCGCAGTGCTGGAAATAACCGGGGGGCTGTGATCGTGACCGATCCCCGCATCCTGGAACTGTTGCCCCATCGCCCGCCTTTTCTCTGGCTGGACCGGTTGCTGTCACTGGCAGACGACGAGGTGCGCGCTGAAAAGACGGTGCCTCCGGATCTGGATCTTTTTCGCGGCCATTATCCCGGTCATCCGCTCATGCCCGGAGTCCTGCTCTGCGAGATGGTGTTTCAGGCAGGTGCTCTTTTAATCGCCAAGTCCATGCAGGACGCGGGAACCGCTGCTCCCAAAGGGGTGCCGGTAATCACCCGCATTCTCGGTGCCAAGTTCAAACGCGAGGTGCAGCCGGGTGATATGCTTGAAATCAACGCGCACTTGG
The DNA here is from genome assembly GCA_036746815.1 of Desulfobulbus sp. GTDB lineage: Bacteria > Desulfobacterota > Desulfobulbia > Desulfobulbales > Desulfobulbaceae > Desulfobulbus. The sequence goes on along the minus strand of DAIODL010000008.1, from coordinate 7,678 downwards.
TGGAGCGCATGGGGCCGGCCTGGATTATGAAAGGGGCGGTGCGGGTAAGCGGCAAGGTGGCGGCGCAGGTGGAATTTGCCTGCACGCTGAAGGAGTGAAAGCCATGGCGGATTTTCTTGGACTCGCGGGAAAGAGGATTGTGGTTTTTGGCCTGGCCAACAAGAAATCCGTGGCCTGCGCCATCGGCCGGACGCTTGCTGAAGCGGGCGCCCAGGTGGTGCATGTGGTGCGCAGCAAGCAGCGCGCGGAAACGGCCGCAAAGTTGTTTCCGGAGAGTCCGGTGTTCTGCTGCGATGTGGAGGACGAGGCCAACATCATTCGGGTGCGGGACGCCATCGCTGCCGGCGGACTCGACCCTGTTGACGGCATTGTCCACTCCATTGCCTTTGCCAATTACTCGGACGGCATGAAGCCGTTTCACGAAACCCGCAAACGCGATTTCCTGCAGGCGCTTGATATCTCCTGCTTCTCCTTTATCAGTATTGCCAATCATTTCAAGGAACTGCTGGCGCCCCAAGCCTCCATGGTCACCATCTCCATCTCCACCACGCGCATGGCGGCGGAAAATTACGGTTACATGGCGCCCATCAAGGCAGCGCTTGAGTCCTCCCTCTGCTTTCTCGCGAAAAGCTTTTCCGCCTTTTCCCAGGTGCGCTTCAATGCGGTCTGCCCAGGCCTTTTGAAAACCTCTGCCTCAGCCGGAATTCCCGGTTACATTGACAGCTATCTTTTTGCCGAGCAGGCCACCCTGAGAAAACATGCGGTGCAGACTCAGGAGGCAGCCAACGTGGTGGCCTTCCTGCTCTCGCCCCGCTCCTCGGGCATGACCGGGCAATGCCTGGTGGTGGACGCGGGTATGGGCATGAACTATTTTGACGCCGCGATCGTCTCCAAGGCGGTGCGCTGAGATGCAACTGCCGCCGCAGATTGAGCGCGTCTGGCGCATGATCGTGCACGCCAAGGATGTTTTTTTGTCGCCGGTCACGCCGCTGTATGTGAAACTGGTGCTCGGCTTGGGCCTGGTGTACATCATCTCACCCTATGACCTGATTCCGGACTGGATTCCGGTGCTGGGCGAGGTGGATGATCTCACCCTGGCTGCCCTGTTGATTCTCTGGGCGGGCCAGTTTTCCGTACCCCGGGATTGAATTTTTATTGGATGTGACTTTTTGCTATGCGCTACACCAGGGTTTGTCTGCATGATTTTGGCTACCAGCTGCCGCCGGTGGAGTTGACCTCGGCTGCGATCGAGGAGCAGCTTGCTCCTTTGTATGCACGGTTGAAGCTGCCGACCGGACGGCTGGAGCTGATGACCGGCATCCGCTCCCGGCGTCTGTGGCAGCCGGGCACCCGGCCCAGCGAGGGTGCCGCTGCAGCCGGGGAGGCTGCCTTGCAGAAGGCAGGCTCTGTTGACCGCGCTGACATAGGCTGCCTGATTTTTTCCTCGGTGAGCCGCGACATGATGGAACCGGCCACCGCCTCCTTTGTGCATCGCCGCCTGGGGTTGCCCGATTCCTGCCTGCTCTTTGATATCTCCAATGCCTGCCTGGGCTTTCTGGATGGGATGGTCATGGTCGCCAATATGCTGGAACTGGGGCAGATCAAGGCCGGGCTCGTGGTAGCCGGGGAGACCGCCGAGGATCTGGTAACATCCACCATTAGGCATCTGCTCACCGATACCAGCCTGACACGCCGCTCCATCAAGCCGCTTTTCGCCTCGCTCACCATTGGCTCCGGCGCCGTGGCCCTGGTGATGACCACGCGGGAGTATGCAGACAGCGGTCATTATCTTGCGGGCGGCGGCTGCACCGCCAACACCCGGCACAATGACCTCTGTCAGGGCGGTCAGAACGCCGAGCAGGGGACGCTTATGTCCACGGACTCGGAACTGCTCCTGGAAAAAGGCATTGCGACGGCAAATTCCTGCTGGCAGGCGTTTAGTGGGGAACTGGGCTGGGACAAAACCTCCATTGACCGCTATTTCTGCCATCAGGTGGGACGCGCCCACGCGCAGCAGCTCATGACCACGCTGGCCCTGGATCCGGCGAAAAATTTCGAAACCCTGCCCTTGCTTGGTAATGTGGGTTCGGTCTCCGCGCCCATTACCATGGCTATGGGCATTGAGGAGGGCGCGCTCGTGCACGGCCAGCGTGCCGCGCTCCTGGGTATTGGCTCGGGCATCAATTCCCTGATGCTGGGGGTTGACTGGTGATGGATGCGGCTTCTCTCGCAGAATATCCCTTTCAACCCAGATTCCGCACCATCGAGGGGCATAGACTCGCCTATCTTGACGAGGGTCAGGGCTTTCCCGTGGTCATGGTGCACGGCAACCCCTCCTGGTCCTACCTCTACCGGAACCTGGTACGTCTTCTGGCGGACCGGTATCGCTGCATCGTCCCTGATCACCTGGGCTGCGGATTTTCCGATAAACCCCAGGATGGTTCCTACCGGTTGCAAGATCATATCTACAATCTGGAAACTCTGCTGGACACCCTGGGCATCAAGCGCTGCGTGCTTGTGATACATGACTGGGGTGGCGCCATCGGTATGGGCTGGGCGGGAAGACATCCGGAACGGGTGGCGGGGGTGGTGGTGCTGAACACCGCGGCATTCCGCTCCAGCCGTATGCCTTTTCGTATCGCACTGTGCCGCTGGCCGCTGATCGGCGAATTTCTGGTGCGCGGGCTGAACGGTTTTGCCCGCGCCGCCATCTTTATGGCGGTGGTCAAACGCATGCGGACGGAGGTGGCGCGCGGCTTTCTCGCACCCTACGACAGCTGGAAAAATCGCATTGCCATTGCCCGTTTTGTGCAGGATATCCCCATGCATCCTGCGCACCCTTCCTATGCCGCGCTGGTTGCGGTGGAAGAGGGGTTGAAGAAACTTGAGCAGGTGCCCATGCTGTTCTGTTGGGGCGCGCGGGATTTTTGCTTTAATGAGTCGTTTTTCAGGGAATGGCAGCGCCGCTTTCCCAAGGCCGATGCCCACATGTTTAACCATGCCAGCCATTATGTACTGGAGGACGCCCTTGCCGAGACCGGGCCGCTGGTGGAAGAGTTTCTGGCGCGAGTGACCGCGGAGGATCGTCATGATTGACTGCAATATCGCCTCAGCCCTGCAGGAAGCGGCCAGTCATCAGGGAGAACGAACCGCGCTCACTGCCCTTGATCAGGGGCTCTGGCGTGACTGGAGTTTTACGGAGCTTGTGGCGAACAGCAACGGTTTTGCCGCAGCCCTGGCTGAACGCGGTGTTCGGCGAGGCGACCGGGTCATGCTCATGGTGCGGCCCTCCATGGAGTTTGTCTGTCTTACCTTCGCGCTCTTCCAGCTGGGCGCGGTGATCATCCTCATTGATCCGGGCATGGGCTACCGCAACCTGCTGCGCTGCATTGCCTCGGTGCGGCCGGATATCCTGGTGGGTATCAGCAAGGCCATTCTCTTCAGCCGTCTTTTCAAGAAACCCTTTGCTTCGGTGCGGCAGCGCATCTGCATTGGACCCGGCAACCTGTTCACCGGCAGGGAACTGGTACCCGTGGTCGGTGCTTCGGTGCCCTCCTGCGTGGCTGCCGCGGAGGATCTGGCTGCCATTATTTTCACCACCGGCTCCACGGGGCCGCCCAAGGGCGTGCAGTATACCCATGGTATTTTCCATACGCAGCTGCGGCTGATCCGCGACTATTTCGGCATTGGCGCGGGCGATATCGACCAGCCGGGTTTTCCACTGTTTGGTCTTTTTTCCACGGCGCTGGGTGCACGCGCGGTGATCCCGGATATGGACCCCACCCGGCCCGCCCAGGTGGATCCGCAGAAATTCGTGGATACCCTTAATCGCTATCAGGTCACCTATTCCTTTGGTTCACCCGCGATCTGGCGCGTGGTCAGCCGGTACTGCGTGGAGCGGAATCTTGTTCTGCCGGTACGCAAGGTGCTCATGGCCGGCGCACCCGTGCCCGGCACCCTGGTGGAGCGGCTTTTGCGCGTTTTGCCCAAGGGCAGTCAGATCTTCACGCCCTACGGCGCCACCGAGAGTCTGCCGGTGGCGGTTATTGAGGGGCATGAAATTGTGGAGGAAACCTGGCCGCTCACCCGCACCGGCATGGGCGTGTGCGTGGGACGCGCTGTGCCTGAGATGACGGTCACCATTATTGAGCCGGTGGACGGCCCGGTCAGCGACTGGCGCGAGGTGCGGGAGCTGCCCCCGGGGACTATCGGTGAGATCGTGGTGCGCGGGCCGGTGGTCACCCATGCCTACGCGGGCAACGGGCGGGAAACAACGCTTGCGAAGATCCCGGATGGAGAGGGATTCTGGCACCGCATGGGCGATATGGGCTACCTGGACGAACAGAGTCGGCTCTGGTTTTGCGGCCGCAAGGCACACCGGGTGGGCACTGCGGCAGGCGTTCTTTATTCTGTGTGCTGCGAGGCCATTTTTAACGAACATCCCCAGGTGCGGCGTTCGGCCCTGGTCGGTGTAGGGGTGTGGGGACGACAGTTGCCGGTACTGGTGGTGGAGCCCGAGGGGCGGGTACATAGTCAGCAACAGTTGTTTGCCGAACTGCGCGAGCTGGCCCTGGCCAATCCCGTGACCAAGGATATCAAAGAGTTCATGGTGCATCCCTCTTTTCCGGTGGATATTCGCCATAACGCTAAAATATTCCGGGAAAAACTGGCGCTGTGGGCGACAAAGAAAATACGGCGGGAGCGGCGGCTGCGCAGTGGCTGATAACCGGAACATGCTTCCGGGGGAGCGTCACGCACAACCAGGGGGAGAACTAAATGAGCATGAACAGGGTGTTGGTCACCGGCGGCGGTGGGTTTATCGGGCAGTCCCTGGTGCGGGCTCTGGTTGCACGCAACACAGAAGTGGTGGTGCTGGGGCGCCATCCGTATCCGGAGTTGCAGGCGATTGGGGTAACCTGCCTGCAGGGGGATATCCGCGACGCGGCAGCGGTCGATGCCGCGGTGCGCGGCTGCAATGTCGTGTTTCATGTGGCGGCCAAGGCGGGCATCTGGGGGCCTCGTCAGGAATACTTCGACATCAACACCAGGGGCACAACCAATGTACTGGTTGCCTGCTGGCACTGGAACGTGCCGACCCTGGTGTACACCTCCACGCCTTCGGTGGTGTTTGACCAGCATGATATTGCAGGCGGCGACGAGTCGCTGCCCTACGCGAGCAAACCGCTCTGCCATTACGCGGCCTCCAAAATTAAGGCGGAACAGGCGGTGCTGGCAGCGAACAGCGAAAATTTACGCACCGTGGCCATCCGGCCGCATCTGGTGTGGGGGCCGGGCGACCGCAACCTTATTCCGCGTCTGCTGGAACGGGGCCGGACTAAACAGTTGAAGATTGTCGGCAGCGGCATGAACCGGGTGGATATCACCTATATTGATAATGTAGTGCATGCCCATCTCCTGGCCGCAGAAAATCTTCAGATCAGCGGTACGGCTGCCGGCCAGGCTTTTTTTGTGGGCCAGCAGGAACCGGTGGTGCTGTGGGACTGGATCAACGCATTGTTCGGGCGTATGGGGATTGCGCCGGTCACCTGCCGCGTGCCGTTTTCGCTCGCGTATGCGGCAGGCGCGGTGATGGAGGCGGCATATACGGCTCTGCGCAAGGACGAAGAACCGCGTATGACCCGTTTTGTGGCGCATCAACTGGCCCGGTCGCACTGGTTTTCCCATAAACGGCTGCACGAAGTGCTTGGCTATCGGGAGCAGGTTTCCACGCAGCAGGGAGTGGAACAGTTGGTGAACTGGCTCGGTGGCAGCCAGAAAATATAGAATTTCTGCCAGTTAGCAATGGTCGCGGAAAAGAATTTTTGCGATGTTTTTTTGATCGTGTCTAAGGTCTGTGTTTTGCCTCGGGAGCATTGATGCTCGGAATTATTCTCAAAGAGCAGCATAACTGAAAAAAACTATAAATATTATTTAAAATTGTTTGACAGCCGGGTCAATTTTCAGTAGTTATCGATGCTGAAGATGAACCGCCATTCACTCTTTTTGGTGGGTTATTCCCAGATTCAAGCAATAAGGGGAAGGGAAATGATTTCGATTGATGTCACGCTGTTGATTCACATCCTGAACATGATTGTGCTCATGTTTATTCTGAATGCCATCCTGTATAAACCGGTGCTGGGCATTCTCGAAAAACGGGCACAGAAAATCGAATCGTTGAACGGCGAAGTGGCCCAGTTTGAAGACGAAGGTCGTCAACGGGAACGCGATCTGGAGCAGAAAATGCGAGAAGCAAGCAACAAGGCGAAGAAAGCTTTGGATGATGCTCGTGCTCATGCCCAGAGTGCCGGGACGGAAAAACTGGCAGCTATCCGCCAGGAATCAAGCAGTGCCAAGGAAAAACAACTGGCTGACTTGCGTTCGCAGATCGAAGCTGCCAGAAAAGAGCTCGAAGGGAATGCCGGGGTCTTTGCCCAGGCAATGGCAGGAAAGATACTTGGAAGGAGTCTGGACGCATGAAAGCTTGGATCAAAAGAATACGGCCAGTGCTGCTGGCTGTACTGATCGGGGTGATGCCGCCGGCGTTTTCGTGGGCGACAGAGACGCCAGCCGCAGCTTCGCATCAGGAAACCGCCGCTGCGGTCCATGAAGGTGGCGCCGCAACTGCAGGACACGAGGCTGTAACGGCAGCCCATGGGGAGGCCGCGCATGGCGAAGCCCATGGGGGGATGTTGACGGGTGCGAAGCTGAAGGATCTCTTCTGGCGGACGGTCAACTTTCTGGCCCTGGTAATTCTGCTGGTGAAATTTGGCGCCAAGCCCATCGCCAACGGCCTGCGCGGACGGCAGCAGCAGATTGGCGAGGAATTTGACGTTCTCAATGAACGGCGCGCCGAGGCTGAAAAGACTTATCAGGAACTGTCGTCAAAGATTGCCGGCATGGAGCAGGAAATGGAAGTCGTTGTCCAGCGCGCCATTGCCCAGGCTGAGGTGGAGAAAAAACGGATTCTGGAAGAAGCCGAGCAGGCTGCTGCTGATATCAAGCGTCAGGCTGAAACCGCTGTGGCGGCTGAGCTTGAAGACGCCAAACGCCAGCTGCGTGAAGAAGTTGCAGAGCAGGCTGCCGCCATGGCTGAGGAATTGATTGTCAAACATCTGACCCCCGCGGATCAGGTGGCGATCACAGAGCAGTATCTTGAACGAGTGGGGGCAGTCCAGTGAAACAGACAATATTAGCCCGCCGTTACGCAAAAGCTATCTTTCAGCTGGGTAAAGAGCAGGGCAAGACAAAAGACTACAGTGATATGCTTGCTGCTATCGCCAGTCTGTATAAGAATGTGGATGACGGTGTCAGCGATGCTTTGAACAATCCGCTGTATCCTCAGGATGCCCGGCAGCAGGTTATGGGAAAGATCGCGGAGTCCGTTGGGGCCGACACGCTCATGACCCGTTTTCTGCAGCTGCTCGTTGACAAAAAACGTGCCGATATTCTGCCCGACATTGCCTGTGAAATGCAGGTGATGGTAGACAAGGATCAGAATATCAGCCATGGTTCTATTGTTTCCGCTATTGAACTTGATCAGACCTTGCTGAACAAGATTCAGGCGACGCTGGAAAAACTAACAGGGACTAAAGTTATACTTGAAACCCAGGTCGATCCGTCCATCATCGGCGGTATAGTTGCCAAGGTGGGAGATTTGGTGTTGGACGGAAGTATTAAG
>DAIODL010000007.1:0-22596 GCA_036746815.1 Desulfobulbus sp. | reverse complement strand
AATCTGGTGATGGAGTATCCATCAGGCTATGTGAGCGACCGGCTGGGCTACCGCAAGGCGCTGGTGCTGGCCTGCTGTTTCGGTATTGCCGGCTACACCGTGTACCTGGTGGCGCACACGTTCTGGCAGGTGATCGGTGCGGAATTGCTTCTGGGCGTGTGCTACGCCTTTATCAGCGGCACGGATAACGCGCTTTTGTATGAATCCCTGCACCATAGCGGCAGAGGCGAACTTTACACCCGCTGCGACGGACGTATGACCAGTTTCGCCCAGGTGGGTGAGGCAAGTGGCGCCCTCTGCGCCGGTCTCCTGTATGTCACCTCGCCCCTGCTCCCCTTTATCGCGCAGATCGGGGTGTGGATCGTGGCCCTTGGGGTGGCACTTTCACTCAAGGAGCCTGACTGTGAGCAGGTACCGATCACCTCGCACCTGGGCGAGGCGGTGCGCATCAGCCGCTATGCACTGCTGGATCAGCCGGCGATACGTGCCACCATGGTGTTTGGGGTGCTCCTGGGACTGTCCAGTTTTTATCCGGTGTGGCTGGTACAGCCGTTCATGCAGCAGTGCGGCGTGCCTTTGGCATGGTTCGGGCCCATCTGGGCCGGCGCGAACCTGATGGTGGCCCTGTGCGCCTACAACAGTCACCGGCTGCTGGACCGGCTCGGCCTGGAACGGATAGCGCTGTTGTTCATGATACTTGTTGTCTGCGGGTATCTGGGACTGGGGCTGACTTCCATGGTGGGCAGTTTTCTCTTTTATTTCCTGCTCACCGCCATGCGCGGACTGCAGGGGCCGATTATACGCAATCTCCTGCAGCAGCGGTCGTCGCGAACCATGCGGGCCAGTCTCCTTTCCCTGCACAACCTGCTGTTCCGGCTGGGCTATGTGGTCAGCGGCCCGTGCCTGGGCTGGGTAAGCGATCACCACGGCCTGCGGGGCGCCTTTCTCACCCTGGCAGCAAGCTTTGCCCTGCTGCTGCCCCTGGCGGCCCATAATTTTCTCAAGCAGCACAAACGTTCCCTGATTCCTTCCACACAGTGAGGTGATCATGCAGCAGATACGACAGACAAGCGGTACCATTGTCGATGTCATAGGCCGCCGTCTTTTTGGCGGACGCATCGAGGTCGGGACGGATGGCCGCATCAAAGCCATTGTACCCGAGACGCATCCAGGGCCTGGCTATATCCTGCCAGGTTTTGTGGACGCGCATGTGCATGTGGAAAGCTCTATGCTCTGTCCCGCTGCTTTTGCGCGGGAAGCGGTATGTCACGGCACGCTGGCGGCGGTCACCGATCCCCATGAGATCGCCAATGTGCTCGGGGTCGCAGGCGTTGATTTCATGCTGGCTGAATCGGCGCGCACCCCTTTTCATTTTGGTGTGGGCGCGCCCTCCTGTGTGCCTGCCACGCCTTTTGACAGCGCCGGGGCCACCCTGCATGCCGATGCTGTGGCCGAATTGCTCGCGCGCAGTTCCATCACCCATCTTTCGGAGATGATGAACGTGCCCGGCGTGCTCATGCGGGATAGTGAGGTCATGGCCAAGCTGGCCGCTGCCAGACAAGCGGGCAAGCCCGTGGATGGGCACGCGCCAGGCCTTCGGGGCAAGGATTTTCAGACCTATTTCCAGGCCGGTATCAGCACGGATCACGAATGCCTCACCGTGGACGAAGCAGTGGAAAAGGCGGCGGCCGGTATGTTCGTGCAACTGCGTCAGGGATCGGCGGCCCGCAATTTCATGACGCTTTTGCCGGTGTTGGGCCGCTTTCCGGAAAAATGCATGTTCTGCACCGATGACAAACACCCGGATGAGCTCATGCAGGGCTACATTGAAACCATGGTGCGCAGGGCTGTGGCCGAGGGATATGCGCTGTTCGATGTGCTGCGGGCAGCAAGCCTGAATCCGGTGCATCATTATGGACTCAGCATGGGGCTTCTGCAGGTGGGTGACCAGGCGGACTGGATCGAAGTGGACAACCTGACGGACTTCACTCTGCAGCGATCGGTGCTTGCCGGCCAGGTGGTGGCCGAACAGGGAAAGGCATGCCTGCCAGCGCTTTTTCGCCTGACCACACCCAATCATTTCACCCTCATGCCACTGAAATCCGAACAATTCCGCATTCCAGCCGAGGCCGGGGAATGCCGTGTTATCGGCATCCGCGATGGGGACCTCTTCACCGATGCAATCGAACTTGCCCCCAAAACCGGCCAGGGGCTGGTGGTGGCGGACCCTGAACGGGATCTGGTGAAACTGGCTGTATGCAACCGCTACTCGCCTTACGCGGCACCGGCACTGGCCCTGGCAACCGGGCTGGGCCTCAAGGCGGGCGGGCTTGTCTCAAGCGTGGCGCACGATTCGCACCATCTCATCTGCGCGGGCACTGACGATGAGCTGCTGGCGCTGGCGGCCAACGCGGTCATCGAGCATGGCGGAGGGCTTGCAGCGGTTGATGAACAGGGAAAAATTGCCGTGATGCCGCTGCCCGTGGCAGGGCTCATGACCACCGGTACCTGCCAGGAAGCGGCGGACAACTACCGCCAGGTAACGGAAATGGCCCGCCAGATGGGCTGCACGCTCGGCGCCCCCTTCATGGCCCTTTCCTTTCTGGCGCTGCCGGTCATCCCAGACCTGAAACTCACCGACAAGGGACTCTTTGACGCACGACAATTTAAACCCGTTTCCTTGTGGGTGCAGGAGTAAACACATTGACAGCCGTATATTCGGTCTGAATGGTGATCAGGCCCGCTTTCGTCACGGTGCCTCTATTTGCTGCGCACCTGCGCCAGCGTGCAATAACTGGCGTTTGAAAATATCTTACCCCCCTCCACTGATGGCGGCACGCTCTCAACGGGTGGAGACGCATGTTCCAGCGTCGTGGCTGCATCATTGATGCTGCTCATGGTCATTGTGAACCGGTTTTGTGGTATATGAAAAACGTGCGGAGGCAGGATTTCCACGCACAAAAAAACTTGCGTGACCGGTGCAGGTGGGGCACTAATGGAACAATCATTTTCCATTTCTTTGCAATCGACAATCACATGAAAAAATTTTCTGAACTGACCGCGCAGGAAATTCTGGCTCTCGCCATATCACTTGAAGAGCAGGATGAGCGCATTTACAATGACTTTGCCGACGGACTCAAGGATACCTATCCAGCCACGGCGGAAATACTGCTGGCTATGGGCCGTGAAGAAACCGTGCACCGGCAGCTGCTCACGGATTTGTTCAAGCGCAAATTCGGCGACCACATCCCGCTTATCCGCCGCGAAGACGTAAAAGGCTTCATCCGCCGCAAACCCATCTGGCTGATGCGTCCGCTGAGCATCGAAAAAGTGCGCACCTTTGCCGCCACCATGGAGCTTGAAACCGAGGAATTTTATCGAAAAGCAGCGGCCAATGCCACGGATGTGGACATCCGCCGACTGTTGGACGATCTGGCCCAGGTTGAGGTGGGGCACGAATCCAAGGCCCGGCACCTTGCGGAAAAGGAACTGAACGCGGACACCATCGAGGAAGAAAACGCCACCGAGCGGCGGCTCTTTGCCCTGCAGATCATCCAGCCCGGACTCGCCGGCCTCATGGACGGCAGTGTCTCCACCCTGGCCCCGGTGTTCGCGGCGGCAGCCGCCACCAAGGACAGCTGGCAGGCCTTTCTGGTGGGTCTGGCCGCCTCTCTGGGCGCGGGTATCAGCATGGGCTTTGCCGAGGCGCTGTCCGACGATGGCAGCCTCACCGGCCGCGGCCATCCATGGATCCGCGGCGGGGTCTGCGGCCTGATGACCACGTTAGGCGGTATCGGTCACACCCTGCCCTTCCTCATCCCCAGTTACCATTACGCCATCATGGTGGCGCTTGCCGTGGTGGCGCTGGAGCTTGCCGCCATCACCTGGATCCGTGCCCATTACATGGAAACGCCCATACTCTCGGCGGCGCTGCAGGTGGTTCTTGGGGGTGTGCTCGTCTTTTTGACGGGTATCCTTATCGGCAATTCGTAATGTAAAGAAGAATTACAGGAAGCAACACCTGTCCACGGGTGTTGCTTCTTCTGTTTCGATGACAACGCTGAGTATTCAGCATAAAGGAAAAGCAATGGAGAAATTTTTCAAATTCGTGGAACGCAAAACCACCATGGGCACGGAAATCCGGGCCGGCATCACTACCTTTCTGATGATGGCCTACATCATCGTGGTCAACCCCGCCATTCTTCAGAAGTCGGGCATGCCGTTTGCCGGTGTGCTCTTTGCTACAGTGCTGGTCTGCGCATTGAGCTCCATTGTCATGGGGTTGTATGTGAACCTGCCCTATGCGCTGGCACCGGGCATGGGCATCAATGCCTTTTTCACCTTCAGCCTGGTGCTCGGCATGCACATTCCCTGGCAGACCGCCCTGGGCGCTGTCTTCATCTCCGGCGTGGTGTTCATCATCCTCTCGCTCACCGGCGCCCGCACCATGATCGTCAAGGCCATGCCCGCCTCGCTGCGGCTCAGCCTGGCCGCGGGTATCGGCATCTTTCTCGCCCTGATTGGCCTGAAGAGCGTGGACTTCATCATCGCCAGCCCGGCCACCCTGGTGACCTTCGGCCCTATGAATGCAGTCACCATTCTTTTTATCATCGGCCTGGTGGTGACCTCGGTACTCATGCTCAAAAAAGTACCCGGCGCGCTCATTCTGGGCGTCATCATCACCTCGCTGCTGGCGCTGCTGGTGTCCCAGATGGGCTGGGTGGCCAAGCCCATCGTTACCCTGCCCAAGCAGATTTTTGCCATGCCCAACTATGATGTTTTCTTCAAGCTCGATATCCCCGGCGCCCTCACCATGGGCATGATCATGCCGGTCTTTTCCCTGCTTTTTGTCGACCTGTTCGACTCCATTGCCTCATTCGTGGGTATTGCCGAGGTGGCGGGACTTACAGAAGAGGACGGCACCCCGCTTGATATCGGCAGATCACTCCTGGTTGACGCCGGTTCCTCCGCCATCTCCGGGCTGTTCGGCACCTCGTCGGGCACGGTGTATGTGGAATCCGCCGCTGGTATCGAGGAAGGCGGCCGCACCGGACTCACCGCCGTGGTGGCCGGGCTCCTGTTTCTGCCTTTCATGTTCCTCTCGCCGCTCCTGGCTTTTATTCCAGAAGTGGCCACCGCGCCGGTTCTGGTTCTGGTCGGGGTCTTCATGGTCAAGCCGCTGCAGCAGATCAACTGGAGCAACCTGGAAGAGGCCATTCCCGCCTTTCTGGCAGTCATCCTCATCCCGCTCACCTTCAGCATCACCGAGGGCGTTATCTGGAGTTTCCTGGTCTACACCCTGATCAAGGTAGTGCTGGGCAAGGGGAAGGAGGTGCACTGGATGATCTACATCATCAACGCCTTCTCCGTGCTCTCACTGTGTGAGCCACTGCTGAAGTAAGACTGTTCCCGATCAGTGCAAACAGCAAGGGCCGCTTCTCCAGGGAGAAACGGCCCTTTTCATGTCACACAAGACAGTACGTGCTCCGGCAGTTGCCTGAATACGCGTCAGTCATCCAGAAGAATACAGTGCAATGCCTTGGGCCCATGGGCACCATGCACCAGTACCGCCTCAATGTCGGCTGTTTTCGAGGGCCCGCTGATAAACACCATGGGACCGGTGACCGCTCCCAGGCGGGCATAGAACTCGTCGTAATCAGCGACGATATTTTCCATCCGCACCAAGGCGATGTGGATGGAGGGCAATAGCGAGGTGGAGCGCGGCTGACCCGGCAGCTCCCGCTGCACCAGGGCTGCAGCCGAGGCCATGCCCAGCTCTGGCGCGGTAATGCCCGCCAGAGCTTGCTCGCTGAACTCGCGGATCTGCGGCGCACCCACAGCAGTAACCAGACTTTCCATGCCCGCCTGCGCCAACACCCTGGGCAGCCCCAGGGCCGCCACATCAGGATGATCGTGCAGCACAATCTTTTTGGTTTCAGCGAATTCTGGGGTGGCCTGCTCAAGCAGGGACACGATCAGATCCCTTGCCTCAGTCATGGATTCGGCCCGGTGGCAGGTGAGATTCAGCGGTTTTGCCGCTGCTTCAAACTGCGCTGCCAACTCCAGCAGTTCCTCATGGCTGCGATGCAAGGTGCGCTCAACCAACTCGCTCACGTCCTCCTGGGCAAAAAACTCCGGGAAATCAGCAGTCTCACGTAACACGCCGCCATGCCCCACGGCCCGAGAAATTGTCTGCAGAAAATTCTCGCGTGTTGCCATTATTTGTCCTCCTTTTTGCCCGGACCTGCGGCCTGCGGCCGGTTTTTCAACTGTTCCTCCCAGATCTCAGAAAAGCTCTTCTCCGCAATGGATGGCAGGTCACGATCCTCGGTCCATGCTTTGCCTGGTCCGAACATGGAGGTGAGCATGCCGTTTTTTTGCGGCTGCGTACGCATCACAGTCCGGCCCGCCTTTGTGCCGGCGTGCCACAGAGCAGGCTTGGCCGACACCGCGCCCACCGCGTGGAACATGAGCGCCTCCACAGGTTTGTTCCGTTTTACCTGCCATTTGGTATCGCCATAGGCCAGTTTTTCACGCAGGGCCAGCAGCATACGCGGGATGTCATTCTTCACCGGGCAGGCATCCAGGCAGGCACCACAGAGCGACTCACCCTTGCACAAATCCGCATCACCATTGATACCCCTGAGCAGCGGTGTCACCACCGCGCCGATGGGCCCGCTGTACACGGCACGGTTGTAGGCATGCCCACCGATCTTGCCATACACAGGACACACATTAAGGCAGGCGCCGCAGCGGATGCAGCAGAGAATTTCGCGGAAAATGCTGTCCGCCAGGATCTTGGAGCGGCCATTATCAATGATCACCAGATGAAATTCCTGGGGGCCATCCGGTGAATCCGCAGCCACCGGTCCGCCGTTGAAACTGACATAGGTGGACATTTTCTGAAGCGCCGCCCCGCGGGTGAGCAGTTGCAGCATGTCCCGGTGCTCCTGCATGGTAGCCACAATCCGCTCCATGCCCATGAGCGCCAAATGTACCGGCGGGAGGGTACCGGTCATGCGGATGTTGCCCTCGTTGGACACCAGCGACACCTGGCCGGTCTCGGCAATGGCAATGTTGCAGCCGGTGATGCCCATATCCGCGGCAATGAATTTTTCGCGCAGCGCCTTGCGCGCGGCCATGGTCAGGGTTGGCGGATCCTCGGACATGGGAATGCCGATGCGCTTTGCGAACAGACGGCCAATCTGGTTCTTGTTCAGATGAATGGCCGGAGCGATGATGTGCGAGGGCTGATCGTCATTGAGCTGCACAATGTATTCGCCCAGATCAGTTTCCCAGTATTCAATACCCGCCTCCACCAGGGCCTGATCAATGCCGATCTCGGCACTCACCATGGACTTGCCCTTAACAACAGACTTCACCTGGTGCCTGCGGGCCACCTCTAACGTGTACTGACGCGCCTCCTCAGCAGTCGCGGCAAAAAAGACGTGCCCGCCATTGGCCTCCACCCGGTCCGCCAGTTTGGCCAGAAGAATATCGAGATTCTGCAGGTTCTTGAGCCGTGTTGCCTTCACCTTGTTGCGCAGGGCATCGGTTTCGGGATACTGGGCCCAGATATCCATAATACCCTTGCCAAACCGGTCCTGCAGCACTTTCAGGGCCTTTTGCAGGACCTCGTCACCAATGGCCGTATGCGACATTTCCTTATACAGACTCATCTCGCACCTCCCGCCAGGATCTCGGCCACATGATACACACCCAGCGGCTCCCCGCGCCGGGACAGCCGCCCCTTGATGTTCATCAGGCAGCTCATGTCGCAGCCGCAGACCGCCTCCGCACCAGAGGCGAGGATGTTGTCGATCTTTGCATCCACCATGCTGGTGGAAATTTCCGGATAGTTCACGGAAAAGGTGCCGCCAAACCCACAGCAGCGGTCGCTCTCTTCCATCTCCACCAGAGTAAGCCCCTGCACGTGCTCCAGCAGTTTCCGCGGCTGACGGTTGACATGCAGGCCACGGTTCAGGTGGCAGGAATCGTGATAGGTCACCCGCTTAGGGAAGATGGCCTTGCAGTCCTCAATGCCCAGCTGATCCACCAGATACTCGGTGAACTCGAAGCAGCGCCCCCCCACAAACCGGGCCCGCGCCTGCAGAGCCGGGTCATCCGCGAACAGTTCCGGGTAATGATGCCGCACCATGTACACACAGGAACCCGAGGGGCAGACAATGGCCTCGGCATCCGCAAACACATCAAGAAAATGCAGCGCCGCCCTGCGCGCGTCTTTCTGGTAGCCGGCGTTAAAGGAGGGCTGGCCGCAGCAGGTCTGCCCAGGCGGACAGTCAATGGGAATGCCCAGCCGGTCAAACACGGTGACCACGGCCTCGCCCACCTGGGGAAACATGGAATCCACCAGGCACTGGATGAACAGGGAAACTTTTTTGGTTGCCATAATTTCACAATAATTTGAGGGGAAACAAAACCTTCCGCAAGGTGCAGCGTACACGCCCATTGCTCTATACCACGATAATGAGCAGGGTAAACCGTAATCCCCCAACAGGACACTTTTCATTGCCGCGCATCATGCGCACCCGCTGCATAAGCGGTTCCGCTGCTGCTGCACCCTGGGCGTACTCCCGGAACAGTCCGGGGCCATGTCACGCCGCTTACCCTGCTCTCCAAAGGGTGCACAGCGTTTGAAAAAGGGGTATGCTACCGCCCCGTAAACCTGAAACCTGGAAACACGTGCAGGGAGAAAGAGGATGTTTGTGGGATACAAATGGGTTGTGGTGATGATCGGCGGCAGCCTGGGCGCAGCCAGCCGCTACGGCGTGGGGCTCCTGGCCGCCCGCTGGTGGGGCACGCATTTTCCTTACGGCACGCTGGTGGTGAACATGCTGGGCTGTTTCATCATTGGCCTGTTGTTCGCCCTGGCCGACCGTTCCCGACTGCTGACACCGGATGTGCGGCTTTTGCTCATCACCGGCTATCTGGGCGCGCTCACCACCTTTTCCTCCTTTTCGCTTGAAAGCGTGAATGCCGCGCGGGCCGGGCTTTTTGGTCAGGCGCTGATCAACATTCTCATCAATAACGTGTGCGGGCTCTCGCTCACGTATCTGGGGCTGCGGCTGGGCGGCCTGCGTTGGGGGGCATGATGCTGAACTACAAAGCCATCGAGATTTTCACGGACGAGGAAGCACGCTGCCAGGGTAAACCGGTCACGGACGCTGTGCTCGACTACGTCCACTCGCTCAAAATCGCGGCGCGCTGCATTGTCACCCGGGGGATTGCCGGGTGTTACGAGAGCGGCGAAATCACCACCACCCGCGTGGAAGTGCTCTCCTATAACCTGCCCGTACGTATCTACATCGTGCTGCCGGCGGCGGCCATCGACCAGGTGCTGGCAGGGCTGGACCCGCTGGTCAGTGACGGCATCATCGCCCTGCATGATTTGTCCGTGGTCAGCCACAAGGCGGCCAACAGTTTTTTCCCGCGCCAGCTGCTGGTACGCGACGTGATGACCCCGACACCGGTGTGCATAACCGGCGACCGTCCCCTGGACGAGGCGGCTAGGCTGCTGCTCTCCTCCATCTTCACCGGGCTGCCGGTGGTGGACGGCCAGGGCTGCCCGGTTGGTGTCATCACCCAGGGCGACTTGATTACCAAGGGCGGTCTGCCACTGCGCCTGGGGCTTTTGGCCGACTCGGGAGAGAAGGAAAAAAAGGCTGTGCTGGAGGCACTTGCCGGCAAACGGGTACAGGATATCATGACCCCCCATCCGGTGACCGCCAGTGAGGACACACCGCTCAGCATGGCGGTGGATCTCATGCTGCACAAGCAGTTAAAACGGCTGCCCGTGGTGGATAAAAAAGGGAAACTGAGCGGCATGCTCTCGCGGCTGGATATCTTCCGCACGGTCATGCGCGAGGCCCCGGATTGGGATGCCTTCCGCGCGCAGAAGGTGGAGGTGCGCAACCTGCACAGGGTGGGCGATATACTGCGCCGCGACACCCTCACCGTCAGCCCGGAGACCACCATTGACCAGGTACTGCCCATGATCGACGGTAACGATATCCAGTGCGTTGCCGTGGTGGACGGAACCGGTAAACTGCTGGGTATGCTGACGGACAGCGATTTGCTGCGCTTTTTCCAGCCCGATCCGGTGGGACTGCGCGCCCTGGTGGACCGGTTTACGCATCCCGGCACCAAAGATTTTGCAACACGGCTGACCACGACTACCGCAGCAGAGGTCATGCGCACCGATGGTCCCACCACCACCGAAGACACGCCGCTTGCCGAAGCCATCAGTCTGATGACCGCACAGAAACTGAAACGGCTGCCCGTGGTGGATAAAGAGGGCTGTTTTCAGGGTATGATCAGCCGCGATTCCCTCTTACGCACCGGCTACGCGAGCCATCAGCTGAGGAGGAGTTGAAAAAGAAAGAGGCATGCTCCATGCCACACTGTTGCCTGACATGTAAAATGTCAGGCAACAGGTTCTCTTAATTCAATAATCACATGATCGGGTGATACAATTTTACATAATTGCCCACCCATCACCTCGTATATCTTCCTTTCTTTATAAAACTTCACGTTACTCTTCTTTTCCAGGGCACGAACCACTGATTGAAGATCGTCAACCGTGAAACAGATATGCTTCAAGCCATAGCCTGATTGCACTGTTGTGTGGCCACTCTTTTTCTTTGGCGTTTGCAGCTCAATGATGATGTCATTCTTCTTGAGCCACGTATTATATGCACGCCCATGGAAATCTTTATTTTCCTCAATAACAACAAACCCGAATATGGAACAATAAAACTCCATACTGGCCGCATAATCGTCTGTCTCAATGCAGATGTGGTGAAAATGGATATCCATAATCAAGACTCTCGTTTATGCATGATATTCCACAAAATCAGTGAGACAATCGAGGCCAGGCTGAAGCAGAGATACCCCAGCCCCAGGCGGGTCTGATTGGTGGGGTGCAGCAGCGCCACGGCCAGGTAACTGAAGATTGAGACCAGGAAAAAGAGGCCGCCGCCCACGAGGCCATTGGCCATACCCGCGTACTGAGGAAAACGCGACAGGCTGAGGGCAAAAAAGATATTGAAGATGAAGGACGCATTCACGTGGAACAAAAAGGCCACAGCCATCATGGAATGCAGGCTTTGATGCCTGCCCAGAAAAATCATCGCCACCGCGATCAGGGTCTGCAGCGCCAAGGCACGCCTGCTTTTGACGCGCGGGTCCAGGCGGATCAACGAACGGGAAATAATCCCACCCACCATAATGGCCGCCCCAATGGACAGCGACGCATAGCCCGCGATCACGGCCGAATAATGCATAACATGCTCAATAATGAACGGGCCGGTCATACTGAACATCATGGCCGTGCCATAGCTGAAGCCAAGCAGGGCAATGGCGATGACAAAGTCCGGGGCGCGCAGCATCTCTCCATAGGCGGTCACCAGGCTGTCCAGACGCAGCGGATGGCGCTGACGAAGGCTTTCACCGGAGAAGAATCCTTCCAGCACAAAGAGCAGCAGGGCATAGCCCGCAAGCACCAGAAAGTTGCTCTGCCAGCCAAAGGTCTCCTGCAGATAGCCGCCGACAAAGGGCGCCAGGATGGGCGCCGTTGACCAGACAATGGTCATGCTGCTCAGCAGCCGATGCAGCTGCGCCCCTTCGTACAGATCCACAAAAAAGGCGCGTTTGCTCACCACGATGAAACCGGAGGTGATCCCCTGAATCACCCGCATCAGCAGGATAACGGTCAGGTTCCGGCTGTAGGCGGTCACCAGACAGGAGGCGGCAAAAATCAGCAGCGAAATCATGGTGATGCGGTAGCGGCCAAAGGCATCGAGAATACTGCCGCTCATGATCTGCGCCGCACCGTAGGTAACAAGGAAGAAGGTCAGCGTCAGCTGAATGTGGCTGGCAGGTTCATGCAGACTGACTGCCATACCGGGCATGGAGGGCAGATAAATGTCTGTTGCCAGGCCTGCCAGAGGGACAAGCGAATAGGCCAGGATCGTTGCAATAAGCAGATTTTTCCTGGTGACGGTTTTCTGAAACACGAAATTTTCCTTCAATGAATAAAAGAACTCATTCCGCCAAAGGGAGGGGGCTGTTCGTCACAGCCTGGTATTTGGGGCACTGTGCGATAAAGCACAATGTAGGAATCAGATGATTTTTTTCAACTACTAGATATGAAATCGTATGCCTGTTTGGTCTTGAACCAATTTACCAGCTCGATACCGGTTATTACCGCAAAAAGGAGCAAATTCCTTTTGTGTAAAACTCAGGCAGGGATGTGCAAGTTTAGCTGTGCGCACGCCAGGATTTGTAATGCTTGCGCAGTTGGCGGCAGCCTTTGGTGAAATCGGAGAAATCAAAGAAGGGGAGATTGTACTTCTTACATCCTGACGCATACCACCTGCTTGCCTCGATCTGGTCTTTCAGCCAGCCAAGGGCTTCCTGATGGTCCATTTCGGCAAGCCAGTGATCACCTCGCTCAAAGATCATGGCTAAACGGGCAGGTATGTCTGCATTTGTGTAACCGCAGTACACCGGCTGAAATTTACTCCCGTATTGCGCGGCAATTTTTGACGCCTGTTTCGGGTTCAACCAGCCGCCTTCCAGAATGCCGGTAACGCCGGATTTGATAAATTGTTTCACGCAATACGGCGCCACCTTGTTGGTGATGTTCACCCCTGTATCTTCATCGCCGACCGCCTGTTTGATGACATCAAAGATGTCGTCCAGCTCAATGGTGTTTACGTCAAACTCCTCAGCCAGGAGATGCGCGCAAGTTGACTTCCCCGAAGCACTGGCTCCGCCTATAAAATAAATGCCTTTATTCATTTACAAATAAACAAAGAGGCTCTCCCGTGCTCACTGGTGGGCACCAGTCCGCCGGAATTTATCAGCGGGAGCAGCGGTTGCCCACGTACAACGCATGCGCACCAAAAGAAACAGCCTGAGGAACCTGCCATGCGCCTTGCCACCCTTTCGTTCATAGATGATTTCGCTTGCTCCCATGCGCTTCATCGGCAACAAACCTTATGCAGCCGAAGTCTCGTGTGTTCCGCGGCCACGCATAATGCGCACGCCTTTGAGCTGGTCCGGATGGCCCAGGTTGGGCAGAATCCCCTGCTCCACCAGGTCGCGGAAGCACCACTCCGGCGTGGTTTCGGTGCGATAGGTCCAGAAGAACCAGCCGTCCCCCTGCTCCCAGCTCATCAGCTGTGCCGCCGCGTAACCGCGCAGGGCCATCATGGTCTGGAACTCGTCCATATTTTCCAGGGCATGGTTATACGGCCCCTCGGCCCACAGCGACACCACCTTGATGTCAAACCCCAAGCTCCATTCGCCGCAGAACACCCGATACCCGGATTTGGCCACGATAGCCTTAACCTCCTGCCGTAGAGCCACCACGCTCTTTTTCAGGTGATCGAAGATATCCGCGTCCAGGTCCTCGCGCACAAAGCATTGGTAGCGGTGGATGTCGTAACCCACATTGCGGAACTCCGGCTCCTGCAGAAAACCGGCGTATTCCTTGAAATCGCGGAAACCATCGTGAAACAACACGCACACCTTGTCCGGCGGACAATATTTGCGGATGCGATGGTAAGCCTCCTGGGTGAACTTCTTGAGAAAATCCGTGGAGATGTCCCAGCGCGGTTCATTGAGAACCTCGATGCCATGCAGCATGGGCTGCGTATGATACCGTTTGGCCAGCCGCTCCAGGGTATCCAGAGTGAAATCCACATAAGCCGGTTTGGTAGCCCAGTCACACACGCCTTGAATGCCGCCATTATCAAAACCATTCTGACAGCCGGGCGCCGCGTGCAGATCAAGAATCACCCACAATCCTAACTCATGGGCCCAGTCAAACACCTGATCCACAATAGCCAGCCCGCCCTCCACAAAGGGATACTGGATGCCTTTATAACTGTCGTGATAGGGATAGCCCTTACCAAAAAGCCAGTGTCCCACGGGCAGGCGCACGGCATTGACTCCCGCTTTAGCCAGCCAGGCAAAATCGTCCCTGGTGATGAAACTGCGCCAGTGTTTATGCAGACGGCGGCTGGCCTCGGCCTCGCCCAGTTCCACACAATAAGAGGTTTCATCCATGGCCTGTAGACCGGCAAAGAGACTGGGGGTGATCCATTTTTCCAGGACCAGCCAGCCGCCAAGATTTACGCCGCGCAACATCTCACCCGGCCGGGCATTCCAACGGCTATGCATAATTTCGGTTGTCATAAAAAGGGTCTCATCACGAAAAGTTACAGCGCTAAATGGTGCTGGTAGAAATTTGGTTCTTCCTGGTTACGGGAAACCACCACCAGGGTGACGTTGGGAATCTGCTCACAGATCAGGTGCAGCATGCGGTGTTCATCATCCGCTGTCAGCGAATCAAAAGCTTCCTGAATGAAAATCCACTGCGGTCTGTTAATCAACAGCCGCACCATACCCAACCGCTGCTGCTCACTCCGGGAGAGGGACTGCAGCCAGTCGTCTTCCTTATCCAGCTGCAGGATCAGGTACTCAACTCCTGCCAGCCGCATGGCTGTTTCCAGCTGTTCCTGAGTAAATTTGCGGCGCAGCGCCGGATAGGTGATGGCTTTTCGCAGCATGCCGGTGGGCAGATGCGGCCGCGGCGGCATGAAAAACATACGGCCCTGGTTGGGCAGTTCAATGATTCCACTGCCCCAGGGACGGATACCGGCGATGGCGCGAAACAGCTTGGAGCCGTTGGACATTTCGCCGGTGATGAGCACATGATCGCCCTGCGGAATTTCCAGATTAATACCTGTGGCCAGCATATCACCTTCGTACTTGGATATGGTCAGGTCACGCAGGACCAGCACCGGCTGGGTGTTCCATTTGACATGAATCCACTGATCAGTTTTGGCAACTTCCGCATCCACGTTATCCAGCGAGTGCAGGAGGCTTGTGACCCGTTCCACCGAGGCGCGCCATTCAGCGATGCCGCCCACGTTGTTCACCGGCCAGGCCAGGGCGCCGCTCATCTGCTGGAACGCCTGGGCGGACTGCATGAGGTCACCCAGGGTAATCATATTGAGGATAAACCGGGGCGCCACCACCAGGATAGGAAAAGCCATGGACAGGGTATTGTAGCCGGTGCCGAACATAACGATGTTGCGCCAGGCTTTGGTCTGCTCGCGCCACACCCGGCGGATCTTGCTGAAAAGGATACGGAAATGTCTGCGTTCGTAAGAATCAGCGTGGATCAGGGCGATGGCCTGACTGTTATCCTTGGCTTCCAGGAGGCCGGCACGAAACTTGGCCTCCGCTGACTGGCGCACGTTGGTGGCCTTGGTGAGCGGCTGACTCACCTTCCAGCCAATCCAGGAGGCAACGGCCGTATACACGATGGCGATCCAGATCAGGTGCCCGTAAATATGCATGTGATAATGCCCCAGATGCACGTTGAGGACGCCGGACTTAGTCCACAGAATCTTGGTGAAACTGATGAGCAGGAGAATGGAGTAGAACAGCGTGTGCAGCAGCAGCACCGCCGATTCGGTGGCCACGCGGCAGTCCTCGGCGATACGGCCATCCGGGTTGTCATGCTCGCCGGGCAGATGCGCGAGCAGGTAGTGGCGGCCGCGTGCCATCCACCGGGAGAACACGTAATCAGTCAGCCAGGTGGGCCACAAAATCTGCAGGTTCCGCTTTACCTCCAGATGCGAACCGGTCACCGCCATATCCGCCACAAAGAGCAGAGACAGCAACCCTACCTGGATCAAAAAACCGCGCATGGAACGCCGCTGCAGGGCGTCATAGAGACCGGCGGTCCACTGGGTCATCAGCACCGCCACCACCATCTGCATGACCGTGAGCGCCCCCAGCACCATGAAGGCAGTGCGGATGGATGCCTTGCGCTTTGAAAACCAGAACAGTTTTGTCAGCCTGTAAAATTCCAGAAAAAAACGCGGTGAATGCAGCATATCACATCCCCTGCCTTCTGCAGCCGGGTCCACCGCAACAGCAGGAACTCAGCTTTGCAGGATATTTGGGGGCAACAATACGCATAATCAGATATTCCTATGCTCTGATGGTTTTCGTCTTTGCGGGTACGGCCAGGCTGGGCAGATTTTCCAGATACCTGTGCACCAGGGTGCCACTGAGGCCGTTTTCATGGATGATATCCCGATACAGAAAGGCGCTGGGCTTGGGTGTGCGCTCGAAGGTGGCGCGGTCCACCGCCACCAGACCAAACTTGGGCACAAAGGTGGTCCATTCGTAATTATCCATGAGTGACCAGTAAAAATAGCCGCGCACATCCACACCGCGATCCATAGCCTCGCGCAGGGCGGAAAGATGCAGCGCCAGATAGACGATGCGGAAGCGGTCGTCGTCACAGCAGCAGCCATTTTCCGTGATATACACCGGCAGATCCTTGAGCCGTTCGAGATTGGCGATCAACCCTTCCGGATACATTTCCTCCAGATAAAAGGGCATGGGAATCATGCGCAGCAGCTTGTGCTGGAAGCGTTTCCCATCATCCAGTCTGGCCACACGCGCATCCACCATGTGGCGGGTGTAGTAGTTCACCGACCAGAAATCAATGGCTCCCTTCACCTCAGGGTCGTACTGGGCATCCGTATTCGGATACACCAGTTCGCCGGTGCGCAGGGCGTGAAAAAAGAACTCGTTGGTGGTGAAATCGGCAAACTTGGTCATGCAGCGGTCGAGCTCGTCGTTGAACCGCCACGGAAACCAGTGCACAAAGGCGTGCGCGGTGCTCACCGGCGCCTGGGAATACTGTTTGATCACATGATAGCCCAGGGCGTGAATACGGATCATGTTGAATTTGAGCGGCGCGATGGAAGGGCCTGCCGTGAGCCCGCCCCACTGGTTAAACTCGTTGATCACGTTCCAGCCGCTGACATAGTCGCTGATTCTGGGCACAAGAAAGTTCAGGTAGCGTTCGAAATAGTGGTTGTTCTCCGGTTTACTGAAAGCACCTATCTGATCGAACCAGAGCGGATGCGTAAAATGATGCAGGGTGACGAACACCTTGATGTCATGACGCACAAGCCGCTCCAGGAGGTCCACGTAATGGCGCACCGCCTCCTCATCCCACACCCCTTCGGCGGGTTCAATACGGCTCCACTCAATGGACATGCGGTAGCCCTGATGTCCCAGACGGGCAATCAGCTCCACATCCTCACGGTACAGCCGGTAATGGTCGCAGGCCTTGCCCGAAGGCGCCATGATCTTGCGCGCGGGGTCATCCCGGTAAAACTCCGACTGCTGCTCATTTCGCCAGTTCTGGGAATGAATATTGTCGCCTTCGATCTGATGACCGGCGGTGGCGCTGCCCCACAGAAAATGCTCTGGAAAAGTGATGGAAGGCAAACTCAAGACATCATACATACAGGCAGTCTCTGGATAAAATTGAGATGCGGCAAGGGGTCAAAAATGCCGGGCAGATGTGCTGCCACTGGTTTCCCAACGTTTTCTCCCGCTTTGGGCTCAGCGATCATACGGATAACAGGTCGTATTAAAAACTCGGCCACCCGTCAACATCTTCTCTTACTCCGATTAAAAAATTACCAGACCTTGCTTTATCATACCGTAACTCAAGGGATTCTCGAATTATTTGTTCTAGATAATTTCCTTTGAGAGTACTATGCACAGACATCTGTGGAATATTGCGAGAATAATGTAGCGAGCAGAACGCAGCGCTCCCGCAAAAAAGCCTTGTTGCACGCCTGCAAAAAAAACGGGGGCGCATGCCCAGTGCACGCGCCCCCGCGGGGTCAGACATATTAAAAATACGGATACCTGTTCAGTGAGCCACGAGCGACTGCAAATTCACCGGCTGTCCATTCAGGAGCAATTGATGATCCTTAATCTCGGCCTGATGCTCAAGCATATCATCCTTGTTCACGAAAAGGCCGGTCTGCATACCTGGAAAAAGCTGTCCCGTCAGACGCGGATTATTCCCGACCAGCGCCTTAGGCAACGTACAGTTGGATTTCAGGGTAAAGATATCCACCACCAGATTCGGCTGCCCCACCAGCGGCATAAACTGAGTCCATGTCATATTCTTCTGCAGCCCCAATTCAAGATTGCCATTGATCTCGCCACCTGGAAGCTTGGCATGCACATCTGTCAGCTGAATTGTCATGCCCTTGGTGAGCAACTTCTCAGCGGCAGCCAGGAGAGGCTGGGAGAACATGGCCATCTGCTGTTTGATACGGGCGTCCTGCTCTTCCTTGGTACCGCCGGCAGCAGACGCTGCATACATTTTCTTGGCGAGTTCCATGTACTGTTCCATGAAGTCTTCAACCGCCAACCCATGGACGTTTTTCAGCCCCAGAGTGAACCGGGCTTGATCCACAGTTTTTCCCGTGACATTGAAATGCTCGACAGCAAATGTTTCGGCAATTGAATATAGATCCATGCCCTTATCGTAGCTGCTCACGACCTTAAAAGCGGCATCATTAAAATCATACGGTTCCTTCCCTACTCCGTGCCCGTTTTTTATCGTCACGTTGGCTGACCCGGCCCAGAGAAAGGGGGTGAACATGGTTTGATCACTTTCCAGAGAAATATTCTCCAGGGTGAATTTATCACCATAGGAAACGCCCTGAACCTGCCCCTTACTCGAAAAATGGCGCATACTGTCTGTGGCAGTGACATCAAGTTCAGCCGGCTGCACCTTGATGGTCGTCCCGTTTTGCACCAGGGAAAAGGGATCCACGGTTATATGCGAGGTAAAGGTACCCAGCGGACTGTAATGCTCGGTGAGATGCAGAGGATCCTTACCACCCAGCCTGGTTTTTACAAACTGCGCGTACGGAGGGAAATCCATTAAATTGGATGTAGACTCCACTCCTGTCATTCCCTGGACAAGATGACTTTTGACGACGAAGGTTTGTACTCCGCCATACATGGAAGCAAATTGCCCCAGATCCACTTTCGTTTCCACATCCGCGGAGTTGTATCCCCGATTGTACTTCACCACCTCCAGATGGACTCCGGTTCCCATCTTGCCATACATTTCGTTGACTGTTTTCACACCATCACGTATCTGCCGCTCCACCAGCAGGCCAGTCACATAGGGTGCAGCGATGGCTGCCACCGCCAGAACCACAATAACGATAAGAGCAAGTAATCCTTTTTTCATAACACTCCTTGGGGAAATTACCCCGTCACCCATAGAAGGGAACCCGTTTGCACGCGTGGCGAAAAACTCGGGCCTTTGTGGCAGGTACAATCACGCTACGCAGCCATTGCATAATTTTTCACAGACACACGCTGAAATTTTTTTTAGCAGAATCACCAGGGGCTGGCAACCATAAATAACATTCAGAAATGTAAGGAAAAGAAATCGCCTGTTACCAACTGAACTGAGACTCCAAAAGTACCCATTTGTGGTAGTATCAGTTACTTTGCGCCTGGGAACGGCTTTTATCTACAAAATCAGCAAGCGCCTGTAAATTCAGCTCCTTACCATTCAATAAAAACTTATGATTCCGAATTTCCGCATGTGTCTCCATGACCTTACCTTTCTCGATAAAAAGGCCTGTCTGCATGCCGGGAAACAGCGGGGTAAAGATATGCTTATGGTCTTTCCCCGCCAACTTCCGGGGCAGGCTACAATTAACTGCCAGGGAAAAAATATCCACAGCGAGTTCCGGTTGCGGAGCCAAAGGCACGAACTGCATAAAACCCATATCACGGCTAAGCCCCAGCCTGAGATCACCCTCAATCTTGCCTTTTGGAATTTTGGCATACACATCGATGAGATGAAATTCCAAACTCCTGGTTAACAGCTTTTCCAATGAAGCAATCAGTTGCGGAACGTAGCGCAGCATCTCCTACCGAAGTTCCCGTTCCCGCTGTACCTTGTCATTTGTCGAAGATACCGTCTGCAAAAACGATTTGCAGGTCGTCATGTACTCCCGCATAAAGGTATCATACACGGAAGCCTTGATGTTATTGACCGCCATGGTCATGCGGCCCTGTTCAACAGCCGCACCATTGATGATCAGCCGGTCTGCGCTCACATGTTCCCCACAGGAAAGCAGATCCTTCTCCGGGGCATAATCCGTCCTGGTTTTGATGAGGCCGTTGATCATCTCAAAGGATTGATCAGGCGCATCATGCACCAGGAAATGCTTGATGGTCACGGTGCCTGTGCCGGAACCAAGAAACAGCGTACGGAAATTCTGGTCAACGGCAAAGGTAACACCCTCGATAACCACCTTGTTTCCCAGCACACATCCCTGCAATGAGCAAGACTACCACAGATCCGACGAGAGTTTTTTTCACGGTACACCTCAAAAACAGGCACTGATATCAGGGTGAGGTGCAACAGACGCATAAATGATGATGGTTGCGCAAATGCTTTTGGGGAAATACCGAATGGTTTTCCGTCATAGTCTACAAAAAACGGCAATCGGTCCCTCAAGGAGACCAATTGCCGTTAGAGATAATAAACAGAACACGGCCCTCTTTATTTGCCAAACGGGAGTTCCCCAGGCTTCGGAGGCTGTTTCGTCTGCTGGGGCTGTCCACCTTTGAAGGGATTGTTCTTCTGCTGGGGAGGGAGCCGTAAGCCACCCGCCGCGGCAGCAGGTTGTGGAACATTGGGCCGCATGCCAGGTGCAGGACGTACCGGCACTGGAGCCGCAGGTCGAGCCACGGGATGTGCGGGTGGTGTTACACCGCCGGGACGTACACCAGGTGCTACGCCCGGGTTCGGACGGAAGCCTGGAATCGTCGGCTGTGGACCACTGTTGGGATGAAAGTTCGGAGTATTCGGGCGCGGACCGCCGTTAAATGCCGGCTGCCCAGGACGGGGGCCGCCATTGAAAGCAGGTTGTCCCGGCCGCGGACCACCGGGACCACGCCAGTGATCGTTATGAAACACACGTCCCCGCCAACGGGTGTCACGCGGCCAATAAGCGGGAGGCAGGGGGGCCCAGTGACCACCACGTACCCGGCTGTAATACCACTGATTGTTATCGTAAAAATAATAGAATCCGCTGTAGGAATAATAAGGCCCATCATACAGGTCTACAACCATGGGCAGGGCCGGAGCTATTTCGCCGCCACCATAGGCTGAACCATAATAAGAATCCCCATAGTAGCCGGGTTCAACCACACAGCCACCAAGGGACAACAGCAAAGTGCCAGCTAGAGTGAGTGAACAGGCAAGGAAAATTTTTTTCATATTTCACCTTAATTGAGTATTGATCAGACAACAAAGCTGCCGATATGATGTAATGTATTTTGGCATAAAAGATGCTTTTTGATAAGCATTTTTGTGCTTCTTTTTTCCCAAAAACCGACCGCCATGCCCATGAATCACAGTTTTCACACCTCCAGTCCGCAAGCCACGGATAAACGACGTCTGCGCTTCTGCCCGATCTGCGGCGCCCCTTTTCCCGACCAGCCGCTCAAACCCTTTGCACGACAGCATTGCAACGCATGCGGATATACGCACCACCTTAATCCGGCACCGGGTACGGCAGTGCTTGTGCACGCTCCGGATGGCAGAGTACTCATCGGCAAACGGGCCCAGGATGCCCGCTATGGTGGCCGATGGTGTCTGCCAGGGGGCTACGTGGAGTATGAAAAGTCCTATCTGGCCACCGCGCACCGGGAAATTCGTGAAGAAACCGGACTGGATATTGAGCTCCAGGGTATTGCCAGCGTAATCTCAAACCAGCTTGATGATTGCCACCACACTCTGGTTATCGTGTTCATCGGCGTAGTATGCGGAGGGGAGCAGACACCGGGTGATGATCTGGTGGAACTGCGATGGATCAACCAGGAAGAGCATGTACACCTGGATTATGCCTTCCGGGCCGACGCGGAAATCATCGACAGCTTCTTCCGTGGCAATCTCCACATTTTACCCGTGCAGGATAACCAGTCTGTCTCAAAACCAAAGGGCCTCAAAAAAAGTGCTGAACCCGGCTACATGCATGTCTATACCGGAAACGGTAAGGGCAAAACCACCGCTGCTCTGGGGCTTTCTCTGCGGGCCGCAGCAGCAGGCAAAAAAATTTTCATCGGCCAGTTCATAAAGGGCATGCACTACAGTGAACTGGATCTCCTGCCGCGACTGCCGGGGATCACCCTGAAGCAGTACGGCCGCCGTTGTTTCATCAACGGGCCGCCCGCACCGGAAGATTATGCCGCAGCCCAGGCAGGACTTGCGGAAATGGCCGCCATCCTCCGGGAAGGCGCCTATGACATGGTCATCCTCGATGAAGCCAACATCGCGCTTTATTTCAAGCTGCTTGACTTTGCCGAACTCCAAAAAGCGCTCCTCGCACGCGCCCCGCATGTGGAGGTGGTGCTCACCGGCCGGGGCGCGCCACAGGAACTGATCGACATGGCGGATCTGGTGACGGAGATGCGGGAAATAAAACATTATTACACCAAAGGTGTAGAGGCCCGTACCGGCATCGAGAAATAACACACCTCGCGCTTTACAATCCGCCAGTCGATCGTGCTTCCCTGGTTAACCTTATTTACCGGCAAGAGCCTCAATGGTGACCAGCACATCCACATCCTTGCCGATGATACCCATCTTGACGAACTCACCTGTTCCCACCTTCAGAGCCAGGCGATCAAGGACAA